>DOEZ01000050.1 GCA_003532715.1 Planctomycetaceae bacterium | reverse complement strand
CTTCGTGCCCTTCGTGGTGAGTCTCCTTCCTTTCCCCGAGTCGTCTGTCAATCGTCAGAATCACAAACCACGAAAGAAGAACGAGAATGACGTCTATCGTGCGACAGCATCTTGTCGGGGCGTGGTTATTCGGGGCATCGGTAATGGTGGGCATGTTAATCGTCCTGGGCGGGGCAAGACCTGTCAGTGCCGACCGCGTCGATGACAAGCAGTTGGTCGCGTCGGTGGCTCCACTCGACCTGAAAGCCTTCGACGCCGCGAGTCAAGACGTTCGGACCCGGGAATCGCTCCAGACATACTACGATTCGGTTCTCGACTGGGCTCGTGTGCTTGGCGAGGAATACGAGCCGGTGCCAGGTCGTCCGGGCCAGGGATACTACGGCGACGGCGGTCACCGCGAGGATTCGTTTCGGCCGATCTGCTACGCCGCCATGGCGAACGCCTTTCTGGCCGAAATCACTCCGCCCGACGCTGGAGCATCGCGCGCCGAGCGCGATCGAATGCGGCGCGAGGCGATTGCCGCTCTCGGCTATCTGGTCCACTCGCATCAGGCCAACGGCGGAACCTGCCTCGACGGCAAGCCGTGGGGCAACCAGTGGCAATCGGCCATGTGGGCCCGCTCGCTGGGCATGGCGGCCTGGCTGCTTTGGGACGATCTGGACGACTCGCTGCGCCTGGCCGCGGCCCGCGTCATCGAGTTCGAGGCCGACCGTTTCCTTTGCCAAAAACCCAAGAGCAGTCTGAAGAACGACACGGGCGCCGAGGAGAACGCCTGGAATGCGGGCTTGATCACGCTAGCCCGCTGCATGATGCCACGCCACCCTCGCGCCGAGGCTTGGGACAAAGCCGCCAAGGCGTATCTCTACAACACGTTCTCGACGGCGAGCGACGCCGAGGATAATTCGATCGGCGACGATGGCCGACGCGTGCGCGACTGGGTAACCACCGTCAACGCGCATCCCGACTTCACCGTGGAAAACCACGGATTGGTCCACGTCGGCTATCTCAAGAATTCACACGCCATGTTGCTCGAGGGGACCGTGCCCTACGTCTTGACGGGACGCGACGTGCCCAAGGCGTGCTCGCATCATGCCGGCGACGTGCTCGACGTCTTGCTCTCTTGCATCGGCTGGGAAGGGTCGCCGGTCTATTTCGGGGGCAACGACTGGAAACTGATGAATACCCAGTGCATCGACGTGATCACCTTCGAACTCAGCGGCGTGTTCTTTCGCGACTCGCGAGCCGCGCGAGCCGCCGGCATGGCCCTCGATTGGTTGCGTCGCATCCAGCGGAGTCACAAAGGCTACTTTTCGGTTCGGCAAGATCTGGAGCACAACGGGCTCGCGGCCTCGCGACTGATCTCCTGCTACCTCATGATGGCCCGACTCGGACGCGGCGTCGAGCCGATGGACGAACACGAGTTCGTCCAATCGGTCGCGGGCGTCCGTCACTTGGAACACGGCCGCGCAATTCTCCACCGGACGCCGACCAAGTTCGCCTCGTTCGCCTGGGGAAGTAAACGGTTGGCCCTGGCCCTGCCTCGCGAAGGCAACTGGGTCGTCTGGCCGCATTATGCTTCGTATCTCGGATTGATCGACGGACAAGACGGTTCGTTGCGGAGCAAGGCAAGGCTGGTCAACTTCGAGCACGATGTGCGAACAAACGGCTTTCGGGTGACCGGGACCCTCGAGCGGCTCGGCGGCCAAGTGACCCAGGATTTCGCCGTGATCTCGCCCGAAGGCGACATGGTCGTCTACATCGAGCGGCTGCGTGCAAAAGACGGCTTTCGGCCCAAGTCGCGCGAAACGGGCGTCATCGGGCACGAATACCCGCTAGGCGTCAACACGCGAACCCTGCACGGTCGTTTCGGCGCGAAGGATGTGGTTGGCGTGGGAAACAAGAAGCAGGTTCACCTTCTCGAAACCGACTGGCTCAACGTCGGCGGCGAGATCGGCTACGTGGTGCGTCGCGGCGCGGGCCGCCACAACGTCGTCCGCTATCACGACGACACGAAGGGCGAGGGCCGGGTGCCCCAGCTACAGGAGTGGTTCAGCCTGGTCGGCGACATGTCGATTCCCTCACTCACCGACGGGGGCGACTGGGCCTGCGTCGTCACCTTCCTGAATCAATCGCCGGAAGAAACGGCCCGCTGGGCCGACCGCGTGCGGTTTGACGTGCAGGGCGACAAGGCCGTGTGTCGGATCGGCGAAGAGACATTCGACGTTGATTTCTCGATGAAGGCACAACCATTTACGAAACCTCGCGATAAGGTTGAATGAACTCGGTGCTGGAAACTTCTGAAACAAACAACGTGAGTCGGCGCGATATCGTGCGCGCCGTTTTGGAAGGCCGTCGCCCGCCCTACGTGCCTTGGGCATGTGCGTTCACGAAAGGAGCTCGCCGGAAGATAGGCGAGCCCGTCGGGAGCGACGACCTGCATTCGGTCGTCGGCAACCACATCCTCTATCTCAATCATGTTCTGACTCGCGGCGCCGTCAACCATTTCGAGGACATGGGCAACCACCGCGCGAGGGACCATTTCGGAGTCGTGTGGAATCGGAGTGAGTCCCCCGAGGTGGGCGTGGTCGAGAATTGCGTCCTTTCGGAGCCAAGTCTGGCCGGCTACGAGTTTCCCGACCCCGACGATTCTCGTTTTGTGGAGTCGATACCGGCCTTGATCGAACGACATGCCGATTGTTTTCGGGTCTTCTGCGTCAGCCATAGTCTCTACGAGCGCGCCTGCACGATGCGAGGNNCTCGCCCGCATCGCTGCTTGGAATGCGAGTTTGGCAAGCCGCGTGTTGCGGGAGTTCGACGTCGACGCGGTCTACTTCGGCGACGATTGGGGGCAGCAACGTGGTCTGCAAATGGGCCCCCGGTTGTGGCGCGAGTTTCTTCTGCCCCCGCTTCGCGAGATGTGCCGCGCGGCGCGCGACGCCGGGCGTTTTGTCTTTATTCACTCGTGCGGCGACGTGGCCGAGTTGTTCGATGAGTTGATCGACGTCGGCGTGAACTGCGTCAATCCGTTCCAGCCGGAGGTGTTGGACGCCGAATCGCTGTTGTCGCGATATCGTGGCCGCCTTACCTTTCACGGCGGCCTGTCGACACAACACACCTTGCCGCACGGCAGCCCGGAAGACGTGCGTCGCGAGACCAGGCGGCTAATCGAGTTGGGACGCGACGGGAGCTACATCTTCGGCCCGTCGAACGCGGCTTGCGACGATGTTCCGCTGGAAAACATGCTTGCCTTCCTTGAGGAATTGCGTTCGCAGTTGGCATAGACTCGCACCTGACCATTCCTGGAGAACCCATGACGCTGCAAGACCTTTCCCGACGCGGTTTCGTCAAAATCGTCGGAAGCGGCGCGGCTCTGGGCGTTCTCGGAGCACGGGGCCTGCCTTGGGCGCGAGCCGAGGAGTCGGCGGAACCCGGCGAAGAGCCTCGGTTCCGCTTCGTGCAGTGGAACGACATTCACATCGACGTGACTCCGTCGCGGGCGCCCCGTCGGGCCGACGAGAAGTTGAAGTATCTCATCGAGTGGCTCAACGCGCCCAAGAGGGCGTCGCATTACGATTTCGTGCTCGGAATCGGCGACCTGATCCATGGTGGTGATCCGGAGAGCCTGGCGGCCGACACAAGGCGGCTGAAGCAACTCCTCGGCGACTTGAAGGTTCCCCTGTATCCCGCGTTGGGCAATCATGAGAACGTCGGCAAAGAGGGCATTGCGGCGTTCGAGTCGCCTTTTTGCGAGGCATTTGGCCTGGACCGGACCAATTACGCCGTGCGCCACAAGGGGTGTCTCTTCGTCATGCTCAACAACAGCGGCGATCCACGGTCGAAGGACAGCGAAGTCGCGCGGCGGCGCAACGATTGGTTTCGCGACGTGCTCAAAGGCTCGTCGGACACGCCCACGTTCGTGTGCTGCCACATTCCTCTGGTGCCCGTCCGCGAGAAGCAAGTCCTCGCCAAGAGCTTCGGTTTCACCAGTTCGAGCTTCTTCGCCCAGGATAACGAAATGCTCGAGATCGTCGAGGAGCACGCCGACTCGGTCCTCGCCGTCTTGTCGGGACATCTCCATTTGACGGGCGTCGTCCGGCGCAAGGGCGTGCATCACATCTGCCTCGCCGGCATGGCGAGCCATCCGAGCGACTTCGCCACCTACGACGTGTATGCCGACCGCGTTCGGGTTCGCGTGCGGAGCCTGCCCGACCGACTCCTAACGCCGCGTCTGAATCTTCATGGCAAACCGCGCCACAAGGTCGACTTCACCGACGCCGCTCACGCCACGCCCGAATCGTACATCATGGGCAACGCCTCGGAACGCGATTTCGAGCTCGTCCTGCCCTCGCTCGACGCGAAACCGGCGCCCGGGTTTCCTTCAGACTAAAGCATGTCGATGAACACCTTCATGCTCCGCTCGGCGTGCCGCTCGATGGACTGATACGCGGCCGCGTAGTCGTCGAGTCGGAAATGGCCCGTATCGAGCGGATCGGTGAGGATCTTGCCCGCTTCGATCAGGCGGACGGCCTCTTCGTAGTCCTCGCGGCGGTACATGAGCGTGCCAACGAGCGTTAGTTCGCGGTCCTGGACGAGTCCCAGGTCGACGCGAGGCTTTTCGCCGAAGACGCCGACCACAACAATCCGGCCGCCCTTGGCGATCGACNNCGCCTCGGCACCCGCGCATTCCAGTGCGACGTCGAAACCGGCCGCGCCGAACGCGCGTCGCGAGGCGTCCGCCATGGTTTCCGACCGAGCGTTGGACGCATGGGCGATTCCACAGGCTTCCCCCAGTTCAAGCCGGAAATCGCTAATATCCCTCATCAACACGCTGGCGCCGCCGGCTTGGGCCACCTGGGCGATCAGGTTGCCAATCGGCCCGGCCCCGAGCACGGCTACGTTGTGGCCCGTCACTTCGCCGGCGCGAGCGACGGCGTGAACCGCCACGGCCAGCGGCTCGACCAAGGCCCCCTGTTCGAACGAGAACGATTCGGGCAGCACGACGATTTTGTCGGCCGACGCCACGAACCACTGCTGCGCGCAACCGGGGGCCTGGAAACCCTGGACCTTCAGGCTATCGCAGATGTGATAGTCGTCTCGCAAGCACGGCCCGCAGCGACCACAGGCAATCTGGGGCATGGCCGTCACCTTCATGCCAAGGGTCAGGCCGTTCACGCCCGGGCCAACCTCCTCGATCACGGCCGAAAACTCGTGTCCCTGCACGACCGGGTAAGACGTGTAAGGATGGGTGCCGTGCCAGACGTGGACGTCCGAACCGCAAACACCAATTCGGGCGATGCGGAGCAGGACTTCGCCGGGCCCCGGCGTCGGTTTCAGGGTCTCGCCCAGGCTAATGACACCCGGCGAGGTCATAATGGCTTGTCTCATGAGAACTCCGTCTTCGTCTCCAAGAGTTTCGTCAAAGCGAGCTTGTCGCCCAACGTCGTTGCGTCGACGCGTCGATGCGTCTCGACGAACGAGAGAAACATTAACCGGGGCGATACAAAACGAAATGGCGTCGCCGAAAGTGTGACCCCATGTCCTTTAGAATAGCGTTCTTCCGGCTCATGCCAAGCGTTCCGTGATTTTTCATAATTACGACGAAAGAAAGCTCATTGACTCGCGACGACGCCGGTGGCTAGACTCGACGTTGGGGAAGATGAAAAGGCTTGGAAGAGGCTTGTCCGTCGCGATTTCCCCTCCATTTCGCGATGCCATCGCGTGTTCTAAATGGTGTACCCCAGATTGGTGAAGGGAGAATCTCATGAGATT
>DOEZ01000670.1 GCA_003532715.1 Planctomycetaceae bacterium | reverse complement strand
CTACTTTCGCGGAGCGAATGGCGACGTTGGCAGCCCGGGGGTGGGGCGATTGTCTCCAAACTGAAACTAATTCAATGCTACGGCGTCTCCTCCGGCTTCTGCTCCGGTTCTTTGAGCGCCTCGTCGAGTACGCCGCGGATCAAGTCTCGCAATGCCCGCTGGTTTGGATCGCGCTGAATCGGTCGATCCGATTGGTCCGTCGCGCTCTTCTGGCGTCGCAGGCGAATCCCTTCGAGCATCTTTCCCAGATCGATCTGCTCACCGAGACGAAGTTCGTCGAGTACATCGAGACCCGACTCACCGAGCGAGCGGATCAGCGCCTGGCCGTCGACCTCCGGCTTGGCAAGCGTTCCCTTGATGGGAATCTTGAGCGTTTGACGGGCCAGGGCCGCCGCCAGCGGCCGGTCGCCCAGCAGATGGGCCGGCATCGGCATCTCGGCGACCATCGAAAGCGTCCCGTCGACGCCCACCGAGCCGCTTGTGCGGATCGTCAATCGCTCGAGTTGGAATGTGAACTCGCTGTGATGGACTCGCCCGTCTTCCATCCAAAAGGCGATCGGCGCGTTCTCGACGGCGACGAGGTTTGGGCGGAGCTTTAGAACGCCGGCCAGTTCGCGAATCAGCGGGCCGGTGCCGACATCGAGACGATGGATTGTGAATCGTCCCGCCCCTTGTCCCTCGGCGAAGTTCTCCAGTGGAAACTCCCAGCGGTCGAGTTCCATCGAGAAATCGCCGCTCACTTCGGTCGCGTCGGCCAGCATCGGCGCGAGGAATTTGAGCAAGTCATGGCAAATTTCGGGCGTTATCTCCGTGTGCGAAAAGACCTCGCCCGGCTCGATCTCCAGGCGAGGGCGGCCGTCGGCGGCTTCTTGGGCCGGCTTGAGCCGAAACGCGAAGTCGATGGGCTCGGCCGTCCACGGTTTCTCGGAATCGACGCCGCGAACCGTCACCGCCCCATCGGTCAGCCCGATTCCCAGCGACACGTCCGGCGGGCGGCGAATCTCCGTTTCGTCGCGCCGGCGACCGGCGAACACCTCGGTCAGATTCGACCCCTTCTGGTCAAGCACCACATTGAGTCGAGGCTGCTCAATGCGAAAATCGCCCAGGTTCGATCGCGACAGAAGCATGCGCCATAGCGGCCGGTTTCCCTCGAGCCGCGAAATCGACACGACCGGCGCCCCGTCGTGCGAGCATATCTCGATCTGTTCGAAGTGAATGGGCGACAACCATCCGAGCCTGGCCTCGCCGACGCGAATCGACCCGTTGATTTTCGGCGCGCTGGCCCGAAGCAAGAGCGCGCGCACCGGCCCGAACGAAGCCAGCCATGGAATCGCGGCAACCAAAAGCACGAGTGCCGCGACTGCGGCGGCTACGATCCGGAACCATCGGCCGCCGCGACGGGGGCGGGAAGGTCGGATGGTCTCGGCCGCTTCATTTTCGGCGTACATGACACTTCCTTTTCGCTTGTGGCCGGCGNNGGGCTCGGCCGCCTCGGGCGATCCGCCGAGGCGCACTTCGACCGTACCGCTGCCGAAACCGTCGTTCCCCTCGACGAACGCGCGAACCTGGTAGACGCCGGCCAGGTCATCCGGCAGCGTCAACTCGGCGCGAAACGCGCCGGCGGCCACCGGCAACTCAGCGGCGCTGACGCGCGAATGGTTGGCGCGAAGATACGTCGCGTCAAATTCGGCCAGCGCGTCGTGCGATGTGGGGTAGGCCGAACGACGCGGCGGCGGGAAGTCGAGTTTGCCCAACGGACGCGACAGCTCGACCACCGCGCGACCGGCCAACGGCGAACGGCCCTCGACCACCAGCCGGCTCGGGTCGTCGGCGTCGGGCGCGGCCGTGAGCGCAATCGGCGATGGATAGCGAATCCGCAGGCACGGATCGCCTATCAGGTTGAACAAGACGACGTGTTCAGCCCGCTCCTGGTCGAGTTTGCCCGCTGTCGGACTGATCAATGACGCCATCGAATCGACCATCGCGCGGACTTCGGTCTTCTTGCCGGGCAGGACGAGCCCTCGCTTCGCGTGCAACACGGCCTCGCCCAGCGTGGGCGTCTGCCGCTCGAACACCTGTTCCATGAGGCCCATTCCCATCACGGCCATCGAATAGGGCATGGCCACGCGCGAGCTGGCCACGACGGCGACCGGTCCGCCGGGCGACCGCAGAAGCTCCTCGGCCAGGCAATCGGGGCGGCTGTCGATCGCGCCGACATAGCAGGCCAGAAACAGGGCGATCGACGGTCCCCGCTCGGCCGCGAGCCGACCCGCATCGCCGTTGGCCAGCACCGGATACCGTGCGCCCGGCACCTTCATTCCGGCGAGCCGATGCTGATGCCCGTGCCCCATATACGTCCAGAAGAACGCGCCGTCGTTGAGCCGGTCTATCGTTGTCTCGTTGATCCGTCGCGGATCGGGACAATAGGCGGCCTGCCAGTTGGCCTGGGTCATTGAAACGCGGAAGTCGGCCGGAATGCACGCCCGCAACATGTGCTGCGTGCCCCGATCGATCGCCAGATCGACCAGCGGACCGAAACCGCCCACGCCCGCCACGAAATTCAACTGCCGTCGCCACGGTCCGAAATCGGTCGATTTCTCGTAGGTCAGAATCTTGCTGACGACCCGCTCGAGTTGCTCGGGCGAGGCGACCGGCAACCGACCCTGGGCGACGTCGGGCACGCCGTCGTCGTCCAGATCGGCGTACCAGGCGTCGTTCGGAATCACGCGTTCCGGTCCCCAGCGGACGATGATCTTCGCTTCTCCATACGGCGCGGGCACGCAGCGAGCCTCGACCGCCGGGTCGAGGTCTTTCGCCCGACGCCCGTCCATCGCCGTCGGAATGTCGCCGACCAAGACGAGGAACTTGATCCGCTCGGCCGGTGCGGCTTGGCGAATGCGCCGGCGGATTTGTTCCGGCGTTCCGGCGTTCGATACCAGACGTACGTCGTAACCTTGACTTTGTCGATGCGCGACCCAGGGAGCCAGCGGCTCGCGAAAATCGTCGTGGCAGACGACCATGACGGTCGGATGCTCGATCACCGTTGCCGACGAAGTGGTCGGTGCGACTTGCGTCATCAATCCGACGAAGATCAGCAGTGCAGCGTGCATGGTAGGTTGCCTTTAGGGGGGCGGCTCGTTGGAAATCCCACTTTGCAGTTTACCCCGGGTGCGGCGGTCGTGGCAAGCTCAAAGAGAACGGTAGGGTGGGGCGATTGCAGCGAGCCTTGTCGGAAAAGCGTGAATTCCACGAAGAAACTCGCGGCAATCGCCCCACCCTAGTAATTCGCCGATGGCCCGGTGCGGGCATCATTCCCCCCGCCGTACCACGCCGAATGGGCGTGTTTCTTGATTCTCGTCCCTTGCTTGACATAATTCTAGTGTTATGTTCACATTAGAAGTGGGGCTTCACGAGGACCAGTCACGAGAAACGGACTCCTTTCGTTGGTCGGATGGCGATGTCTCACTGTGCATCACGGGAATCCAGGGGGTGGCCGGGGGGCGTGCTCCGCTTATCAAGCAATGGCTTGCCCTCCCTTCGCCCGGCTATTCGTCGCAGCGCGTTTACCCTGGTCGAGCTTCTCGTGGTGATGGCAATCATCGGGCTGTTGATCAGCATTCTGTTGCCGGCGGTGCAGGCGGCGCGCGAGGCCGCGCGGCGACTGCAATGCGCGTCGAATCTGAAGCAATTGCAGCTCGCCATAATGAATTATGAAAGCGGACTGGGGATACTGCCCGCCGCGGGCATCGTTGACATCGCGAACTACCAGTTCAAGTGCCGCTCGGGCACTATGTTCAGTTGGGCCGCGTTGATTCTGCCTTACATCGAGCAGGGCACGCTTCACGAGCGGTTCGATTTTGGCGTCTCCGTGTTGGAGCAACGAGGCGATCCCCAGGCCGCGCAGCCATCGCTCATGCTATGTCCGACCGACGGAGCATTGGGGCGCCTTTTTGTCGATCCGGAACTCACGGCCGGCAGGTCATTCGGCAAGGGTAACTACGCCGCTTATTGCTCGACCTATCACGTCGATCTTCAAGAAACGCCACCCCTGCAATGGCCGTTTGCGTTTCCCGGAGCGATCGTCAATCACGGCAAGAGGCTCAACGAAATCACCGACGGTCTCTCCAACACGGTCGTGCTTTCCGAAGTCCGCACCCGCGATCGGCAAGACGATCAGCGAGGCGCGTGGGCGCTGCCTTGGACGGGAGCCTCGCTGCTGGCCATCGACCGCCACTCGTTCGGCGCGAGCGATTTTACCCCCGACGACTTTGGCAAGGGCATGTCGCAAACACCGAATTGCCAGGGTCCGATTTTCGACATGCTCT
>DOEZ01000135.1 GCA_003532715.1 Planctomycetaceae bacterium | reverse complement strand
CCGGCTTGCACACCGTGTAGTTGATGTCGCGGGTCCGAGTTTCCCAGACCGGCTTGCACACCGTGTAATGGCACACCTTCTCGCGGGTCTCGTAAACCGGCTTGCACACCGTGTAGTTGATCTGTCGCGTCTTGGTCTCCCAGACCGGCTTGCACACCGTATAGGGGATTTCCTTCGTACGCGTCTCGTAGACCGGCTTGCACACCGTGTAGGGGATCTCTTTCGTCCGGGTTTCCCAAACCGGCTTGCACACCGTGTATTCGATGTTCTTCGTATGGGTTTCCCAAACCGGCTTGCACACCGTGTAGCAAATCTCTCGCGTCTTCGTTTCCCAAACCGGCTTGCACACCGTGTAGGGGATCTCTTTCGTGCGGGTTTCCCAAACGGGCTTCGTCACCGTGTAGGGAATCTGCTTCGTCCGCGTCTCGTAGACCGGCTTGCACACCGTATAGGGAATCTGCTTCGTGTGAGTTTCCCACACCGGCTTGCACACCGTGTAGCAAATGTCTCGCGTCTTGGTTTCCCAAACGGGCTTGCACACCGTGTAGGGAATCTCTTTCGTCCGGGTTTCCCAGACCGGCTTGCATACCGTGTAGTTCACGGTTCGCATCCGAGTCTCCCAAACCGGCTTCATCACCGTGTAGTTCTCTTGGCGATAGCAGGTTTCGGAAACGTACTTCACGCAGTTGACCTGCTTCGGAACCGTCACACGGTCGTAGCAAGTCTTGTAGCACGTGTACTGCTGCTTCTCGTAAACGATCTGCTTGCACGTCTTCATTACCGTGTACGTCTGCATTTTCGTGCTTACGTAATCGGTGCACTCACGCTTGCAGGCGCGGTAGCGAGCCACTCCGCAATAGCAGGCGTCAGACGTGCTGGCCGCGACGGCTGTCAGTGCGACAGCGAGAAGCGACACAACCAACATCCTTCTCATGTCTTGTCTCCTTCAAGGACGTGTCAAAACGCATAGGGCCTGGTCTGATGGAAAAGTTTCCACCTGTAGGTTATTCGGACGACCGAGCATGTGTACATTAACCAGTTTTGCCATATTGCCGCTATTGTGTGACTCGGCGAGACATTGCATAAGTCCCATATTATGACGGAAACGCCGATGATGCGGGATATTCCAACAGTGTGGGGGGGATTTGGTGAATGAATGGGACGAACGTTTAGTCGACAATGGGAATTCTGGCAAAAATAAGTAGAGACAGCAATGTGTTCTTGACAATGCCATTTTGGCAACCTAGGTAGTTATAAGAGCTGGGGGCAAGGGAGGACCACCCGCGATTGTGGCAATCTGGTTCCGCCGGATCGTTGTGGGGAACTCATCACAGGACAGCGCGATATCGTGGGGGAACAGTGGGCTGTGTGAATTCAAGCTAAACAGGTTGGAAGTATCATGAAACGTCGCTGTACTGGTTTCACGCTGATCGAAGTCCTAATCGTGGTTGTGATCATGGCCGTCCTCGCGGCAACCATCATTCCGCAGTTCACGAGGTCGACCACCGACGCCAAGGAGAGCGCGGTGTCGTTCAACACCCACTCCCTCCGGGCGCAGATCGAACTGTATCGAATCGATCACAATGGATTGTATCCCACGCTCACCGACGGCACGTTGAAGGAGTTGATCACGCAGACCGACTATCAGGGAAATGCGGGCACGGAGTACGGGCCCTACATCGTCGGCGAATTTCCCAAGAACCCCTTCAACAACAGCAACACCGTCGTGGCTGGAACCGGCGCGGGCGTGGTGGGCGGCGGCGCGGGATGGCAGTACAACGCCGCCACCGGCGAAATCTGGCCGAATCACGCCGAGTACTTCGCCGAGTAGTCCGGATCGACGATCCTCTACTTTCTCGGGGTGGCGAAACCTAGTCGTTTCAATCCCCCGCGAACCTCGTCGCATTTCATGAACGTATTCCAGATAAGCCCGGTTCGGTAGTTCTCGATCATCACGATGATCGGGCCCTGGTCGATGGCGAGGTAGTCCTCCGCGAACCAGTCTTGTCCAAGACTGAACGCATCACGAAAGCCATATGGTCCCCAGAGCCGCTGCCCAAGACTCTCGCGGAAGAACCGGGCCGCGCGGATGGATTCGACCGGCGTGTAGGGCATCGACGACAGGGCCGCCGAGGGAGTGATCGTACCATTGTCGCGGTCACCCGGCTCGTGCGCCGCGTAGCCCCACGGATTGTCGCTGGCCGTCAACCCCCAGCAACGATCGCTGTAGCCATGCTCCGGCTTGGCCTCTTCGACGCAATACGCGTAATTCGCCCGCGAGTGGTTGACGTTCTGTTCCCAGTAATTCGCATACCGATCGTTCAGACCGCGTGGATCGAGGCTCAGAAACGAATAGTGGGCAAAGAATAGCGGGCCTCCCTCGGGCCGGCCCAAGGGAATGAGGATGTTCCGATACGGCTTGTCGTTGACGATCTTGCCGTTGCGTGCCCAGCCCGCGTGGTAGACCTTTGGGTCGATCGGATGCGTCGGCGACGACGCGGCTAGCACGTAGACGATCAGGCATTCGTTCCAACCTTCGATGCGGTGGTTCATCTCGAAACCGTACGCCGGCGACCAGTGCCAGAAAAGGACGTTTTGTCCCTGGGTGAACCAGTTCCACTCGACGGTTTGCCACAACTGGTCAATTCGGCGGCGCAGGTTTCTCGCGCGATCCGACTGGCCTTCGAAATACTCGCGGGCCGTTAGAAGTCCCTGGATCAGGTAGGCTGTCTCGACCAGGTCGGCGCCGTCGTCCTTCGGCGAGAACGGTATTACCTTGCCCGTGCGTCCGTCGAGCCAGTGCGGCCACGCGCCGTGGAAGCGGTCGGCCTTTTCGAGGAAGCCAACGATCTGCTCCAACCGGCCGAGCGCCTTGTCACGCGGGATCCATTGTCGCTCGGCGGCCGTGAGAATGGACAAGATACCGAAGCCGCTCCCGCCGGTCGTGATGACATCGCGTTGCGACGCGCTGGAACGTTCGCGAGCCATGCCGCAGTCGGGATGGGCGAAATCCCAGAAGTAGCCGAACGTCGCCCGCTGGATTTCGTCGAGCAGCATCTCGTCGGATGGCGAAATATCGCCCAGTGAAGGAGTTTCGGAGGCGTCGGCGACAGGGACGGTCGCGATGGTCGGACTCTGGCTTGGCGTCGGCTCGATCGGGCCGTCACATCCGATGAGCGCGACGATGGTTGCCATAAGACTTACCGTCGAGACACCGAGACGCGGAGACGGAGTTCTGAAATAGGCCATTTGTGGTACGTTCTGTTGATGGGGTATTCCGAGTGAACGTATCTGTCGTGGGCGATTTGTTCAACGACGGGATTAGGGGAAGTTTGATACCCAGAAGCAGGCCCGTGAGCGATCGGCGTCGTAGATTCCGTCGCCATCGGGCGGGAAGAAACGATATCCGTTCGCAACGGATCTCGAATCTCCTGGCAAGACCCACGGCTCGAAGTAGGGCCTTTGCGAGTCGATCGGCTCGCACGTCCAGCCATTCGATCGGCACCACTCGACGAGCGACTCCCCGGAAATCGCGAATTCGGCTTCAACCCTGCCGAAATCGACGTAATACGAAACGTCCGACGCGCCGGCGGGAAGTCGAAGCTCCGGCCAGATCATCCGGTTTGCCATGCTTGCGGTCACGTTGTAACCCGACACGCCCGCATGGCGAAGATAGACACGCCGCACCGACATCGCAACGACCGAAATCGCGCAGAGTCCGAGGAGGAGCAGGATCGACTTGCTTCTGGATTTCATGTATGGTTCGTCCGGGGTCAGGTTGCCGTTTGTCGCCTGTGGAGTTGCCTGTTTCGTCTTTTGGCCCCTCCCCGAGCCACAGACTGCCTGACTCGACTTTTCCCGGCCCTTTCTCGCGGTCCGCGGCATCGCGGACGATCAGCTTTCACTCGTTGCCACGCGACATGACGTGATAGAGCACTCCAGCGAATTCAGGTCTGTCCATGCGGAATTCTACCCGAAAAGACTCCGCAATGTCGACACGAACGACTCACGGCGCGCTTGTTCTACTAAATGGGTTCTTGCATGAATTCCCGAGGAACGGCCCAGGATGTCTCTGGAAAAAAACCTTGACCTCGCCACTCCGGGACGTTATACTCCGTTCGGAGTAGTGGGGTGGCCGGCCGAGTTCCGGCGAGCGGTGAAGGCAAATCTTGGGAACGCCGTCGTGGAGTCGAACGTCATGAAAACGAGCCTCTTGTGTGTCGCCAGTTGGCTCCTGCTGGGCACTTCGTGCTTTGCCGGGTATGCAATCACCAACGGCGATTTCGAGTCCGCGACAGTCGTCCTCAATGACCCAAATTTCGGATTTCTCGACTGGAGTCTGGCGGCTCCTGGCTGGGGACATAGTCCGGGCGATAGCACTGACTCGGTCTACTACAAGAATATACACATAGGTTGGGACCAGTGGTTTCTGTTGGTCGATCACAACTCGAACCAATTGGGCCTGTCTCCTTTGCAGGGCAACTATTCCCTGGCCATGAAAATTGATGGCGGGGGATGGAACCAGAACTATCTGACCCAGACCTGCACGCTTCCCTTGGATGTGGGAACGATTAGTTTACTCGTTTCTGCGGGCTCAAGCTACTTTGACGTCCAATTCAACAATGAACCGATTGGGATGGTAGCGCAAGGGGATTGGCGGTACAGCGGAGACATCTCGCGTTTTGCGGGCCAGACGGTGGAGATCAAGATAATCAATCAATCACCGCTGCCCCAGCCGCCGGATTTCATTCCGGGGTACATCATGGTCGACGATATTCGGATCGAGCCGAAAACTGTACCGGAACCGGCAACGTGGTGTATCCTGACGTTCGGTCTCGCGGTTTGGACCATGGCGAGACCCCATCGGCGTCGTTACTGACCCCTGCGTGAGGATCTAATCAACCACGAAGAGCACGAAGACGCACGAAGACGTACGAAACAACTTGAAGC
>DOEZ01000447.1 GCA_003532715.1 Planctomycetaceae bacterium | reverse complement strand
TTTGGCGGCCCGTGAACGGTTACGAATCAATCAACGAACGCGCCCCGCCGAAGCCGACTCTTGGTCGGCCCGGGCAACACCAACCATGCCCTGGTTGGTCCGAATCTTCGATCTTGTCGTGTTTCTCTCGGCATGAGTGCCGTTCCTCTCGCTTGCGCTTCGGGTTACTGTGGGGAGGCGGTCCTCTCGCTTGCGCTTCGGGTTGGTGTGAGGGGTGCAACAAAAAACCCCTGGGGCCTTTCGGTCCAGGGGTTTTGTTCGCTATCGTCTCAATGTTCGGTGATGACGTACAAACCCTAGGACCGCCGTGCGGCCAGCGCTAATAACAATAGCGGCAAAAGGTAAGTACGATCCACGCGAAATACTCCGGTTTGTTTCGCTCGACCACGGCCGGTCTCCCGCAGCAAACCGTGCCGGCGTGGAGACCGCCTCTTGTCTTGGGGGTCGGCCCGCGGGCCCCCGAGACGTCAGTCGATCTTTCAAGAATAGAGGAAATGGCCGGTTTGGTCAAGCAAAAGTCGCCAAAAACGGCGAAACGCTATTGTTCGGGCGACGGGATTCACCACGAAGTACACGAAGGGCACGAAGGATTCAGCGGGCGATAAGGGGCGGCAAGAGTACGGCCTTCTCGGGGGAACGACCGCGCGCTGCGTCCCCGCTCCGTGCGTCCAATTGGTCCTTTTCGTCCGTCTCGTCCATTTCGTGCATGCAAGTCGGCTCGCCTCGACGCACCACCCTCACTGGGGGTCTGGAGTTCTTTCTTCCGCCCCAATCGCGTATTGAGTCGAATCCCCGTTTCGGGTACTCTTCCGCCTTCGTTTGGGTTGCGCGTCGGTCGGCCGGGCGGAATCATGGATTACGAAGTACAACGCTGCACGAAACGCTGTTACGCGACCGAGCGCGAACTCCAGCCGGGCGACGTCTACTACTCGGCGTTGGTGCTCGAAGGCAACGAACCTGAACGCCGCGACTACGCGCCCGAAGCGTGGCCAGGCCCGCCCGAGGGAGCCATCGGCTGGTGGAAGGCCGAAATCCCCAGCTCGAAGAAGAAACGAAAGCACTGGGCGCCGAACGACGTCATGCTCCAGTTCTTCGATGAACTCGAAAAACAACAAGACAAGCAAGACTTACGCTACGTCCTCGCGCTGCTTCTGGCGCGCCGTCGCGTCATGCGTCACGAAGAGACCGAACGCGACGCGACGGGTCAGGAAGTTGCCGTGCTCTACTGCCCGCGACGCGACGAGACCTATCGCATCGCGGCGGTTGTGCCCGAGCAATCGCGCATCGACGAAATCCAGGAAGAGCTGGCCCAATTGCTGAAATAGAACTACCCCCAACCGTCAACCGACGCCGACTCATGCTTTGCCGCCGCCGCAACCTGATGTTCCTCGTGCCGCTGGTGTTGTTCGCCGCCAGCGGGGCAAATTGTCGGCCGATGGTCCATCAGCCTCCGAACATGCCGCGCCAGTTACCGGCGCAACCCACGATCGAACAGGTCGTCGACGTGGTCAATCGCAACAGCATGGGGATTCAGTCGTTCTCGACGAACCGAGCAACGCTTCGCGTGTCGGGGTCGCCGTCGATTCCAGCCACGATCGCCATGCACCGGCCGGGCCGATTCCGCTTGCGCGCCGACACGGCGCTGAGCGCGGGGCCCGAACTCGACCTCGGAAGCAACGACGCCTTGTTTTGGTTCTGGTATCGAGGCGATGCGGGCAACGTCTATTTCTGCCCACACGATCGGTTCGCGACGAGCGAGGCGGCGCGCGTCGTGCCGATCGCGCCGGCCGAATTGATCGACGCGATGGGTCTGGCGACGCTGGATCCGGCGATGCCCCATCAGGGGCCGTTTACGCGGCCCGACGGAATGCTCGAAATCCGCACGATTCGCGACACGATCGACGGGCCGATCACGAAGATCACGGTCGTTCATCCCTACGGCTGGATCGTCGAGCAGCACTTTCAGAATGCGAGCGGTCAGACCGTCTTCCGAGCGAGCGGCCAGCAGCATCGCCGCGATCCGGCCAGCGGTCTCATCATGCCGCGGATCGTCGACGTCGATTGCCCCCCGTCGGGGTTTCGGATGCGGATCGACCTGGGCAACGTCGATATCAACACGGTTCCCGACGGTCCGCTGGCGTTGTGGGAAATGCCGCAGTATGCCGGGGCGCGTCTGGTCGACCTGAGCGATCCGAACCTGCGTTTCCAGCAGACGTCGGCCTCGCGCGTCGTGGCGCCTCCCGTCGCGACGGGCACGGCGACGGCCGCTCCGACCAGCGGTCCGGCCTGGCGGCAGCTCAGCCGGTGAAGTCGCGCCGTCCGTCGTGTCGAAGCCCGGAGTGCCTCGCGCGACGTCGCCCGAGTTGCTGCCATTCGGCCACATTCCCTGGGGAACGCCTTGAAGATCGGTCGCCCCGGCAACGCACGCTCGGCGCGGGCGGGAAATCGCGTCGCGGAAGACACACCCGCGTTCAACGATATCTTCGCATAAGCATCGCGAATGCGCCGAGGAAGACCATCGCGAGCGTGCCCGGTTCGGGGATGACTCCCACGGTCAACAGCGTGTAGCCGTGCAGACTGCCGCCCACGTCGTCGATGTAGGCGAGTGTGTAGTCCACGCCGGGCGTGGCCGCCGTGATGGGCGCCCAGTCGTCCAGCGCGGCGTTCCAATAGCGGATCGCGTCGGTGCGCTTGGCGAGATTCAAGAACTCGCCGAGCGAATCATCCGCATCACCATAAAGAGCCAGCATTCCGCCGGTCGCCATGTTGATGATGCCCGCCTTGTCGGTCGTCAACGTAGTCCCGACACTGACCAAGCCTCCTTCGGTGATCGTGAGCGTCCCGAGTTGCCAACTTCCGAGGGAAAGCGCGCGACGGATGATCCACTTCGAACCGACTCCTTCGACTGTCGCGACGCCGGTTGCATCGTTGTCGAAGGCCACGTACCCGTTGAAACACGAGACGGCGCCGCCGTCCGTGACGGTGAGCCTCCCGTGCCCCATTACACCGACGCCAAGGTCGCTGCTCGTGGTCCAGTTCGACCCGGCCCCCCTGACGGTTGCCGTGCCGACCGAGTCCGGCCTGGCGCCGATCTGGCCGAGTTTGGATTGGACTGCAACACCGTCTTGGATGAGGAGCGAACCGGTTCCGCGATAGCCGGCTCCGAGATCGCCCACGCCGACCGGGTCGTTCAAGTCGAGATTCAGAGTGATGCCCCCAAACTTCAACGTTTGCCACAGGTCATGGGACGCATCAAAAACCAGGCTGACGTCACTGACCAGTCCTCGCGTGCTGATCGTGCCGGTGCCCGTCAAGTGCGACGGCGATGCCCAGAGCGATTGCGTCGTCAGAGTTCCGCCACCCGAGCCAAAGTCGATTGTGCCGGTGGAACTTTCGAGGTGCGCGACGCGGGTCGTGCCGGCGACGGCGACGCTGCCGCCGTTGGAGATATTCAGTGTGCCTCGCCCCTGAAAGCCCACGCAGACGAGACCATTGCTGGTCCACGTCGAGCCCGCGCCGGTCACCGTCACCGAGCCGATCGAACCAAATTCACTGCCAATATAGTTCCAGTCGCTCCGGACGAAGCCGCCGTTGGTGATATTGAGGGTCCCGTTTCCATATCGGCCGACATTGAGGTAACCGCCATTGGTCCACGTCGAGCCCGTTCCATTGACGGTCACCTGGCCAACCGTGCTATGCGCGGATGCAATGCTGACACGGTCTGAAAGCAGATCGCTGCCGCCGCTCACCGCGAGCGTACCGTTGGCCGTCTCGCCAACGTAACCCAGCGTCGACGACGTCCATGCGTTCGGGTCGGCCGGGCTGATGCTGCCCGTCCACGTAATGGCCGCTACTGTCGCGTCGAGCCGACCCAGAAGAGCGAGCGATGCGAAGAACACCGCCAGAAACAACCTGAAGCGATTCATGATTTTCTCCCCTGCACAGAGCCTGCCGATGGACCGGCTTCGGTCCGATATGCTAACACGGCGACATGTTATTGTCAACAATTTGCCGAGTGGGGGGTTGCATGGCGATCGCTCAGCCTTCAATCCGCTCGAGCGACCACGGTTCGCGGTACTCGCGCCGGGCGAGTTGTTGGGCCTCGTCGTCACCCTCGCAGATTTCGCGGACGCCGTCCCATGCGATGGTTCGCTTCACGTGATAGGCCATGTTCCCGAGGTGCGAAAGGTTGGTCGATCGGTGTCCGATCTCCACGTCGCAAATGGGCCGTTTGCGTGTGGCGACGCAGTCGACGAAATTCTGGATGTGAGGGTCGAACATCGCGTGAATTCCGACAACCGGACCACGTCCGGGCGTGCCCACGGTTCGACTTTCGCCCGTCACTTCCTTTCGATTTCGTTCGGGATACAGCCGGTAGCCTCCGCGGTCGACGAACAGGCTC
>DOEZ01000245.1 GCA_003532715.1 Planctomycetaceae bacterium | reverse complement strand
TCTCATCGTCGAACAGGAAAACGCTACCAGCGCGGCTTTGGGCTCTCTAGGCACCGCTTGGGTAAACGTGCTTGGTGATTTCGTCAATGCGGGCGGAGTAGTAATCGCTTGCTCACATCAGAGGGAAGAAAATCTCCTTCTAAACAATGCCGGCCTGCTTAGTTCGGTCAAAAGCAGCGATACCTCTTCAGAGTCGGTGACGCTAGGCACGCCGCACCTGCTCACGGAAGGCGTCACTGTGCCTTTTATCGCGAGTTGGATTGCCAGATACGCCTCCACGGACGGCACCGTGGTTCTGCAAACCACCAGTGGCAACCTTCCCGTGGTAATAGGCAAGGACGTCGGGCTCGGGCACGTCGTGATGATCGGCACGGACTACTATGTGTTGGGAACCGGGATGGATCGCATTATCGCCAATGCGGTTCAGTGGGCACAAGCACCGGCGTCAACGCCCATATCGATTACGCCCAGTTCGGGGAGCTTTGTCAACGGCATCTGGACCGGAGATGTCAAGGTTCTAGCGGCGAGCACCGGCATGAGGCTTCGTGCCGACGACGGCAGCGGACATTCGACCGAAAGCAATACCTTTGACGTTATGGTCGCCCAGTTCGATTTTGGCGATGCGCCCGCTCCGTATCCCACGCTATTGGCCGACGACGGTCCTTATCATCCGATGATTTCCGATCTGTATCTCGGCACGGCGGTCGACGGCGAGGACGACGGGCAGCCTAGCATTGACGCTACGCTCGACGACATGACCGACACGCCTGACGACGAGGATGGCGTGGTGTTCGGTTCGCCGCTTAGCTTGGGCGCCAATGTGGCGGTCAGTGTGACAGCCTCGGCAGCCGGCAAACTCGATGCGTGGATCGATTGGAACGACGACGGCGATTGGGACGACCCGGGCGAAAAGATATTCGATAGTGTGGACCTGGCCACGGGCGAGAATACGTTAACCCTCGCGGTACCCAGCGACGCGGCACGCACCGACCAGACATTCGCCCGATTCCGCTTGAGCGGCATGGGCGGTCTTTCGTATTCGGGAATAGCCCCGGACGGCGAAGTTGAAGACTATGCCGTGTCGATCGTGGTCGCAGCGCCGGCGGTTGATCCCGAGCCGGCCTACACGCCGGGTACGGAAAACACGATCACCTGGTCGGCCGTGCCGTATGCCGATGTCTATTACGCCGAGTGCGACGACAACCCCGACTTCTCGTCGCCCGAGTACAATAGCGGTTGGACGACGGCCACGTGCTACACGTTCACCGGTCTAACGGAAGGGACAACCTATTACTATCGAGTCAAGGCAGGGGTGATTGTTGAGACGCCGACCAATTCGTGGTCCCAAACGACCTATGACGACTTTGCAGCCAATACGCTGACCGATACGAGCGTATCGCGCCAGCCGGGCGATGTGGTGCTGTTTCCGACCAGCGTGGTCAATTTCGCCGACGATTTTGAAGACGGTAATTGCAATGGGTGGGTTCCTTATGACCCGCAGTTTACGTGCGTCGCCACGGACGAAACGGCGGCCGGCGGAACGTATAGCATGACAATTACTAGTGATTTCAATCCGTTTGCACAAGCCTCGCGTCCGTTGGGCAACATGTCGCCTAGTCAGATCGACTTTTCTATACGCTCATCTAATTCACCTGACATGTTGGCAGGCTTAATCGTTGGAACGGGGCTCGATGATACGGAGATGCTTTCGGGCTTCTTGATGGCCAACGGCGCGATGCAAGCTGCTTCCGATATCGAGACTGTTTCCGTGCCTTATGTGGCCAATCAGTGGTATCACATTTCGTTCATGTTCGATTGGACTGCGAAAACCGTGGATTGGTACTTGGATAATGTTCTGATTGACGCTGATATCCCCTTTCATAATCCAGATATCGAAAGCTTTAACACCCTGTACTTGGTTGCGGGCTACAACGATTCCTTTGTTGTTTGGTGGGATGACATCACCATGCAGACCGAAACCGGTTTTGTGTCGTCTGGCACTATCATCTCGACGCCGATCGCTCCGGCGCTGTGGCAAGGGTGGACCACGTTGTATTATGACGCAACCATTCCCGTCGGGACGAACCTTACCGTCGATGTGTTGCCGGCCACAGGCTCGACGCCCATTGCCGGTTATGAAAATCTCACTAGCGGCGCTGATCTCAGTGGACTTGGCGACACGGCAATCCGCCTGCGGGCCAATCTAGCCACTACCGATCTGTCCATAACGCCCGTGCTGCACGGCTGGAACGTAGGCTGGGAAGAACCCACCATCTATTCTGAAGGCCCATGGTCCAACATCGTCATGTCGACGCAAGATGCCACGCCGCCCACAGTTGAACAGGTCCTCGTCAAGGGAACAACCTGGGACGACCTATTTCTGGATGGCCTCGACTCGAAAGGCTTGGGCTATCCGACCGCGGCTCGACTCGGCTATCGACTGCCGACCGGCGGCAAACAGCTCGACACGGTTTCGTGGGACACAGTCGACATGATCACAATCGCGTTCAGCGAGGACGTCGCCGTCGCACAAAACGATCTGGCTATTCACGGCGTGAACGTGTCGGACTATACGATCGTTGACTTCAGCTATGATTCCGATTCGCACACGGCAACCTGGACGCTTGCTGAACCGCTCGACGCCGACTGGCTTTCAATTATGTTGAACGATACGGTGCAAGATCAGGCCGGCAACGTGCTCGACGGTGAGTGGTACGACGAAACGAGTGCATTCCCCTCGGGTAACGGGACTTCGGGCGGTGATTTTCAGTTTGCGGTTCGCGTCCTGCCGGGCGATGCGAACCACGATGGCGCGGTTACAGCCCTCGATGCATCGATCATGGCCGCCAATTGGGGCAGCAATGCTAGTGCCCCACGGCCGGGCGATTTCACTGGCGATGGCAAGGTCGATGCAGACGATGCGGCCGTTTTGGGGGCCCACTGGGGAAGTGTGGCCACACCGCAACCAGTACACGAGTTGGTTGAATTCGCGGCGCCGCCTAATTACCTCATTCCAACCAGCACGCCGTTCATCGGCCCCTTGCCTTCGAGTATGCCGTTGGTCTCTCGCCAACCCATTAGGCCAATGGCTCGGGGCGAGAGCGACACCCCATTGCTAGACCGGCTGGCCAACCGATTGTCGCCAGAGGAGGCTGCCGCGGCCTGTGACGTTGCTCTGGCGACGCAATACGGCGCACGGNNTGGCCAGTTCTTGAAGACCAACGTCTAGCCTGGTCGCACCTCATGGCAAGGCGCCACAATCATCAGAAGCAGAACGAAGACGACGACTACGGGGTTCTGGCAGTTGATCTGCTGCTGACCGCCGGAAAGTTGTAATCAAAGGCGAGATTGCCACGGCTATCCGCCGATTAGATCGAGTACGCCGGGCAATTCAGGACCCCGTAAGACCTTGGTCTTCCTAGGCGAGGGGCTTCTCGCCGTACCAGAATCCAATGCAATGGCCGGCCCACATAAAAGAAAGAGATGGCAGCGAATGACACTGCCATCTCTGGTGATGAACTCAAAGTACGCCCGACAGGATTCGAACCTGTAACCCTCGGTTCCGAAGACCAACCCTGCGAATCCGTAAGTGCTTTCCCTAAAGGGTATTGCAGTGACTCCGTGTATCCAATAGAATGGTCACAAGGGACCTAATTGGATACATTTGCCTGGATACACCGCTCGCATCCGAGCCTTTCCCGGCGCAAGCACGGAGATTAGTCGTGCCCAGAGCATGGAGTCAGCAACAGAAAGAGCGGGGGACTAGACTGGTCCTCTCATGGTTTCAGCCCCGCAACTGTTGGAAAAAATATCACGGCGGCAAGGTCAAGTATTTCAAATATCCCAACTCTGTGGCAGGCTACCAGGCGGCGGTTCTGGAGTGTCATGCGTGGCTCCAGCAGCAAAACCAGACCCGACCGCTCGCGCCGGAATACGATCATCACATCCGGGTCCTGCGGCAATGCCTGGAGTGGTATCAGCGGTTTGGAACGCCGGAGGACGAGGATGAGATCGTGCCGGAAGTCGTCACCCTCGTTGAGAAAATCGAGACCGTCTTTGAGGCAGACGGCCCTCTACCTCCACTTTTTCGATGCCTACCGGACGGAGTAAATCTCGGCCAAAAGCAGATGCTTGCTAATTTTTGCGACAAAGGGGTTGAAGGACCGGAGTATTCCACCAACGCTTTTAGCCAGAAATTCGGGGCACTGAACTGGTCTCCGAATGCCACTTGGCAAGAGCGGATTCGGCAATCGAGTGCTCTGACATCGCATCACCGTAAGCTGCCACAGACGGTGGAACACCAGGTGAAGCGGTTCTTAGACTTCAAGGAGGTCCAGGTTCGGGGTAGCGTCTTGAAATCGAGGACCTGGGGGACACTTAACGAACGACTGGCGATCTTCGTCAGTTGGATCAAGCCCGGGACACATGTTTCCACCATCAACGGCAATACGCTGACCAGCCTCTATGAGTGGCTTCTTCGCCAGTCGTGGGGACACCAGCGAAGAAAGAATGTCTTCAATGTTGCACGTCAGTGGATTCGATGGGCATGGCGACAAGATGACGTGGAACTAGAGCATCTCCCCAAGAATATCGACTCACGGGAATTCGTATTTCTGACGCATATCGATTCAACGGGGATTGCCAAAAAAACTCGCACCGAACTGCTTTGGACGCCGGATGACTTGAAGGACACACTCGATCTCGTTCCCGATGATTTTCAACTCTTCCTACTGTTAATGCTCAATTGCGGCTTTACGAGTGTCGACATAGGCACACTGTTGAAATCCGAAGTCCAGTTGAGCGAGGGGCGGATTGTACGTCAGCGCACAAAAACTCGACGACACGAACATCCTCCTGTCGTGAATTATCAGCTATGGCCCAGGACAGTCAGACTGCTCCGAGCACATTGGAACAACCATCCGACTCTCGCTTTGACAAACCGAGTGGGCAACCCTCTTGTTGTCAGCAAGCTGATTGACAAGAACGGGATCACCCAGGAAACCGCTTGGGATTCAATCAGACGCCGCTACACAAGTATGAAGCGAGCCGACCCGAAAATGCCAAGAAAACAGCTAAGATTCTTGCGAAAGACAGGATCGTCGAAAATCCGTAGCCAACGCCGCTTCTTGACGATTGACTCGCTCTACCTCGGGCATTCCTGGACGACTGTTGCGGATAAGCACTACAACGCCTTTGATGGCGAAATCTACCAGCCACTCGACGAGGCACTCGAATGGCTTGGGCGTGAATTCAGGATCAGTGGCTCCTAGTGATCCTGACGAGAGTACTCTTGTTTCGCTCTGCCCCCTTTAGGAGAATCATGGGTTGGCGAAATGGCTGGCAACGGCACGATACCGAAAAGTTGCATCGTGCCGGGAATGGGAAATGGCAAGCAGTGGCGATTTCATCGGCAGAAGATCGACAAATGGATTGCCGAGCGGTGAAGAGAGCCAAGGCCGGTGTGCCCGTTTCATTCTGATTCGACACCGGCACTTCTCCCAGTCGCAATACCCCCCCGCCCACAAAACTGACGCGGATAGTTGACATTGCCCGTTTCGCCCCTTTACAATGTCAACACTTTTGTGGGGGGATACCGTCCATCGCGGATGAAGGGGCCCTCTCATGGCTGGTCATTGGCGGAATCCTCCTTTCTCAAGTCTAGCTCACGTCACGTGACCTATAGTTGCGTAGGAGGACGCTACGCCATGATGATCCAATGCCCCGAGTGCCACAAACGCCTCCTCAGCGACACCGCCGAGGCTGCGGCTGCATGATGACCCCTGGGGCACGAATGAGGGAGATTCTGGACAAGGGCAGCCCGACGCCTGGCGAGTGGAGGGAGTACCTCATCCTCGACGGGCGGCAAGGGGTGCGCGAAGGCCAGTGGTCCAAAGAAGCGTTTGAGAAGTACACGGGGACGAAATTCCCGGAGTGATTCCTGAAATAGGACCCGTGTTTCCCATAACCCGATTGGCTGGAATGGTGATACAGGCACCACCAATCACCACCTGTCGGAGGAGAACCGGAATGAATCGACATGCGAGTCTCTTGGTCTTCGTGTTCCTCTTCTTCACAGTCACGGACGCTCATGCCAGAACATGGACCGACGCCAGCGGGAAGTTCTCCTTCGAGGCGGACTTGGTGAGTGTAGAGCGGGACAGCGTGCGGCTGTGGATCGCCGAGCGCGGCGCTGAGTATGTTGTGCCGATGAGGCTCCTGAGTGAGTCCGACCAGGCATTTGTTCGTCAACAGGCTAACGCCCCCCAAGGCCCCGGTCGAGCAGGCAACACCGTTCCATCCGCCATATTGGCGAAGATCAAGCGGAATGCAGCGAACGAATGGCGTGACAACTACTCGATGCAGAAGTTCCAGATCGAGCAGCAGACCAAAGCCTATCTCTACCTCAAGACCCACAGTGATTCGCGGATTCCTGATGACGTGCTGGCGACGATCAAGCGGAATGCAGCCGACGAATGGCGTGACAACTACTCGATGCAGCAGTTCCAGATCGAGCAGGAGACCAAAGCATACCGCGCGTTGCACGGCGGGCCATGAATCGCTAAAGGTGTCTCGGATTGCAGAAAAGGATACAGATATGGAAATTTACGTAATCGCGGCATTCTTGGGCCTCATTCCGGCGGCCATAGCGAGCAACAAGGGCTACAGCTTTGTGCTCTGGTGGTTCTTTGGTGCCGCCCTCTTCATTGTGGCCCTCCCGGTTGCCTTACTGATGTCCCCGAATTCGGCGGCCATCGAGCAAAACAAGTTGCGGGAGGGGATGAAGAAGTGCCCGTTCTGTGCAGAGCTTGTCAAGGCCGAGGCCAAGGTCTGCAAGCACTGTGGGCGGGAGTTCTTGGAGTCCGCCTCCGAAGAGGGTGATAGCGCCCGACTTCTCAGTAGAAAGCCTCTGCCCTCGGTGGTTGATGAACGAGATCGCCCGTGGGAGGAGCCGGGAGTGGAACAGCGCGGTCTTGCCGCATTCCTCAAGTCGGAGTAGCGTAAGCTGCAATCGCAGAGTAAACGCATTACGGCGACGGGGCCGGAGCCACGGGGCAACCTGGGGAATCGCACCTTCGATGTAGGCCGAAGTGGCCACATCGACGCCCGCACAGGTGTGAGCCAGGATCAGCGACTCAATCGCATCCATGGCTGCTGTCAGTTCGGGACTGTCGCCGTCGTTCTTGAGATCGCTGACGATCTTGCCGCTGTGGGATTCGTCTCCAAGGGTGATGATGATTCCGAAACATGGAAGCGTGATCGTCATTGTGATTCTCCAAAATGTGTACAAAACGCCGCCGCTCGTGCCTCATGGGAGCCGTTGGGCCAAGGTTACGTCGTAGCCGACCTCGGCCAACGGCAACTCTCCAATCGACGTGCGGACAGCATATCAACGGAAGGTAATACGGCACAGTGACTTACAGACGCAACCGCATTCACTGCATCTTCTTGCGGGCGAGGCAAATACCCCGAGAATTGCGCCTTGCCGCCCGCTGGGGCGCTTGGCAAGGCCGTAAAGGTGTGTAAGATGGCGGATATTGACGGCTCTGCAACCTGATCTCTTAGCCAACCTCGGGGGAGAGTATGATGAAGACACGCATGATTTTGGTGGCGGCCATCGCGATGCTGCTCACATTTGGCTCTGGCTCGAAGGTGTTGGCCGACACCTTCGGCACGGGCGAGAACCAGTTCACGCTCGATTTCGTGCCGATCTCGGGCGCAACGAACCCGACCAGCGGCTACGGCATCGTCAACTACGACTACCGCATGGGCACTTGCGAGATCACCAACGCCCAGTGGGACAAGTTCAAGGCCGCCTACGGCCCGGTGACAGGTGACCCGTTGAGTGCGTATGCCAATGACTTCTATGACGGGGGCACGGGCACAACGGACGTTCCAACCAACGAGGTAAGTTGGTACGAGGCAGCGCAGTTTGTCAACTGGCTGAACACAAGCACGGGTCATCAGGCGGCGTACAAGTTCACCGGTACGCAGGGTACTCGCGACTACACATTTGCCACGTGGGACCCGGCCGACGCCTGGGACGGGACCAATCTCTACCGCCACAAGGACGCTTTCTATTTCCTGCCGACGGAGGATGAGTGGGTCAAAGCGGCGTATTGGAACGGCACGTCATTGCAGCCCTACGCGACCAAGGCGGGCGAGAGCCTGACGCGAGGCGACGGGTCGGGCACGGGTTGGAACTACTACGACAACGGATATGCCACCGACCCCCGTGGTACTTGGACTGTGGGCAGCGGCAGCCAGGAACTCAACGGCACGTACGACATGATGGGCAATGTCTGGGAGTGGATGGAAAGCCCCCGGGTAAGCGGCGACTATAACCCTGGTTCGTCGCGTCGCTTGCGGGGCGGCTGGTGGGGCCTCACCTCCACCCTCTTGCATTCCTCCTACCGCGACAGCAACATCCCGACGGGCGAGAGCGGCGACACAGGGTTCCGCGTGGCAAGTGTTCCTGAGCCCGGTAGCATCACCTTGTTGCTTTGTGTTGCCGCAGCGGCCATGATGTGCCGGAGACGTCGGAAGTAATGATTCCAAAGCACGGAAGGGAAATGACCATTGTGGTTCTCCTGGCAAAATATGGGCAAAATGCCGCCGCCGTTCATGACTCACTGGAGTCGGCGACGGCGAAGATACAGTGTTGGCCGATTCGGTCAACGCATGGGGTCAACCAAAGGCAAATCACTTTTCTACCGCAAGCCGTCCCAGGATGCTGCTGATTCGTGAGACCTGTTCGATCATCTCACCAGCCAAAACTTCCAGGGCAACACTGCTCGTCTGATAGACCTCTTGAAGGTCGGCCAGCAACAGTTGGGCCGCATGGTGGGCCTTTTGCAGTGACTCTCGTTGCATTGCGTCGTTCATGCTACTTGTTCTCCGCGATCAATGAATCACCCGGTCTCTACGGAAGATGACAATGATTGCTTCACTCCGGCGATACCGAGGGCAAAACAATCACCTTCCTCAGCCAGTACTCGCAATCGGTAATCGCTGTCTCCACGTCCCAACCGTCGAAGTAATGGTGATTCCACTTGCCGCTGAACCGATTGCAGTCCACGAGTTTCCTGGCGGCGTGTGGATCATCGAAGCGGGTGAATACGGTGCCAACTCCGATGGTGCCGTGTTCGTCGGGATACAGAGTCAGCGTCCCGGCTTTGGTTTGGAGCGTGAAACGGTCGTCGCTCTGCTGAGCACCGAGGGACAGCAGTAACGACTTGACCGCGCACAGAAAAAGTTGGCGTTGTTTTTTGGTCATTTGCATGTCCTCTCTGTCATAGATGACTGCCGAGGATGATGTGGAGGGTGGAAGAACGCTCATGGAGGAGATGGCCATCGCACCGAAATGCTACTCCTTTTCTTCATCCTCAAATTGCTGCCCAAACAGTCCCTGACCATCGGACAACCCACACTCTTCCGTCGCTGCCAACAATGCCTGCAACGGGGGCAAACGTCGGTTGAG
>DOEZ01000511.1 GCA_003532715.1 Planctomycetaceae bacterium | reverse complement strand
TCGAATTCCAGTACCAACTGACCGGAAGCGAGACGACGACCGTCACGGTTGTCACCAGGGAGCTCGACGCCGAAAACTGGACCTACACCGAGACGGCCACGTGGTCCTACGACGTTTCGGCGGCCGACGCCCGGCTTTGGGGTGGCCACACCTACACGTTCGCGGCGGTTTGCGTCGATAACGCGGTGTCGTTCAAGTACTATCTCGAAAGCGAGGATTTCTACCTGTCGACGCCGACCGAAAACGGCGGCGACGCAAGCCAGGGATACTACAACGCCTATCAGACCGAGGGCGCGGAATCCTACGTCCTTTCCATCGCTGGATCGACCGACTCGGCGAGCGAATTGCCCTTCGCTCGCATGAACCACCGAAGCGATACGTCCTCGTCGATCGTTCGCGAGGGAGGCTACTGGTACGACGTCCCTGGAGGCCGGGTCGTCGGAACGTCCAGTTCGAGCGAATCCGACGTCAGCACCCAAATCGTCAGCGTCGACTACTCGCTGCTCCTGTCGGGCAACTGGCTCGCCGAGNNCCAGCCGTTCCGACTATCTCGGCGAAGGTTTGTACGAAAAGGGCGAGATCCACGGATGGGTCGGCGATCGCGGCTGGGAAGACACCGCCTACCACTACTCCGTCGCCGGAATCCTCGACAGTGATCTGGAATGGGACTTCACCGGCGAGGGCGTCTACCGCGAAGATGGCCACGACGCGTTCGGCTTCGGCGGCACGGGCACGCACACTTCCAGCGGCGCCGACGCATCCGGTTCGTGGTCGAAGTCGAGCACGGCCGCCGAATACGAACGCCGCTCGGAGGGACGTCGCATCGACCTGATCCTCACGCTCGACGACGACGATTGGACGGCCGACACCAATTCGACCATTCTGCACGCCGGCTCCACTCGTTCGCACAGCCGTCTCGACGTATCCAGCGACTACCGCACGATCGTCGACGGCGGAAGCCTCTTCGGCGACCGTGAAGAAAGCAGCGGCGAGTCCGACTCCTTCCACTATGAGATCACGTCGAGCCCCAATGCCTCGGGCGAGTGGAACATCACGACCAGCGCCGCCACCGCCGACAACTCCCAACGCTCCCGCGAGTCGCACCGCGTCATCGGCGCCCATGTCAACGGCAACGTCGCGGAGTCGATCGCCCAATCCGCGTTCGACGACTTCGACCTGCACCTCCACTCCGAGTTCACGTTGGCGAGCAACGGCGAGTGGGTCCAGCAGGATACTTCGGTCGATTCGGGCAGCTTTGGAACCAGCCAGAGCAATTCCTGGACGTCCGACTACCGCTCGACCGTCGCGACGACGACCGACAACCCGTCGCCCGTCGCGGTCATGGGAACCGGAAGCGCCTCGCGCAACGTCACGATCCAACGCGAAACAACGAGCAGCTACGAGGACGCCCGAACGGCGACCGAACTCAGCTTCGCGGCGGGCGAGTGGTTCGTCTCGCTTGGCAAGGGCTGGGTCCGCGCCGGCTCGGTCGAACAATCCGCCACCGACACGACCGGCGCCTACACGCGCGACGCGGCCGGCGAGCGGGTCGCTGGAGACAACACCAGCCACGTCGGCGAAGAACTGGGGGTCACCGTGAACCTCGCGCTTTCCTACGACGACACCGACGCCGACGGCCGGCTCGACACCTGGAAGACGATCGCCGCCGAATCCTCGGGCGAAAGCAAGCTTTCGAGTGAAACCAGCTCGTCCTATTCGGGGGCCGGCACCTACCGCCGCCAGGACTGGATCGGCGACGAGTACTACACGATCACCGGCACCGTCTCGGAAAGCGGCCTACACAGCGAAGCGACCGCGCTCGGCTGGACCATGGAACTCGACGATGAGGGCGAATGGACGCCCGAACTGGCAATCGGTTTGTGCCGCTCGACGGGCGATGGCTTCGACCAGATCGAGTACACGGGTGCGGGAGACGCGGGAGGGTTCGACGTCACCGATCGTGCGTTCGATCGGTCGGAGTACGACTTCACACTCGATTTCGCCCTCGACGCCGAGGGACAATGGACCGCGACGGGCAACCTGACGACCCGGGCGTTCGGTAACACGCTCTATCATCAGACGGGCGACGACGTCGAATACCATCGGACCGTCAATGGCGGCCTCGTGACCGGCTTCATCATGCGCGACGTCCTGTCCAGGACCAACTACGAGTTCACCGCCGAATACGAGTTCGACAACGCCGCGGGCGACTGGGCCGTCGTCACGGGCAGCGGTTTCACCACGGCCTTCGCCGGCGCGGGCGAGAGCTACGTCGGTTCCGGCAGCTATGTCCAGTCCGGGCGATCGGGCGAGGAAGACCACTGGACCCTGTTCGGGTCGATCACCGAGTCGGGCAGTTGGCACGACGGGTCGAGCCTCGAAACCCACTACGTACTCACCGAGGCCGGCTGGGACGAAACGCTCCGGCTCGAAGCCGCCTCGGGCGGCGGCGACAACTCCTTTGACGACTCGGGCGTGGGCAACTACCGGGCGGGCGAGTTGACCGGCGTCTTTTCGCACTCGCGCGGCGAAACCAACGTTTACGAATATCGGTTCGACCAGCCCGACGACGATCCCGAGGCGCCTTTGCTCGAGACCGGCTCGGGCGGTGGAACGACGTGGGACAACTGGGACTACGACGCCTCGGGCGTCGTCTCGGCGGGCGACGTCAGCGCGGTCCTCCGCGAGTTCGGCCTTCAAACGAGCGGCTCGACCTTCACCTACGCCTACGTGACCGGCCCCGACGGCCAGCCTCGCGTCACGAGCCGCACTTACACGGAGTACGACCACGGCCACGTCGGGGCCACGCTCGAAACCCCGGACGAGGGAACCTACACCCAAAAACAGGCCTGGGACTACACCTATACCGACGTCTTTCCGCAAATGCAAGCCATTGCAAGTCGGCCGGCCGCGCTTCGCGCGTTCGGCGTCGAGGTGTCGAGCAGCGGGCCACAAATGACACTGACCATCACCGACATCGAGTCCTCGCGATTGAATCTGTTCGTCGATTCAGGCAACTACGGCCAGACGACGCTCGCCGACATCGGCCTGGTTAGCGATTTCTCTGGCACGTACTTCGTCTGTGGCTACGACTTCGCCGAAACGAAGAACATCACCAGATTCACCCTCAACCTCGATAGTTGGTCGGTCAGCCGAACCGACAGCGTTGGCAAGACGAAGTCGCAGTTTGCCTATCTCGACTACGTGGGCGGCGGAGACTATCTATATGGCGATATGACGGGCAGCTTCAACGAAAGAGGCCGGTCCAAAACCTTTAGCAAGGACGAAAGGGAATACAAGAAAGGCTATGCGCCGGTCCTGACGGACGGAGTCATCGAGTGGCGCGAACAATGGTTGGTCAAGGGAGACGGCCATACCGAGGCTGAACGCTACAGGGACTACGACTTCAGCGGGACGGGCTTCTACGCGACCGAGTACCTGGGGTCCGGTCTTGAGCCCAGCGGGCTCTACATCGGCGATCAGAACGAGGAAGGAGACGGTTACACCTACTACCGATTCTCGGCCGATTGGAACCTCGGCGTGGGCGAGGTCTGGGTGCTCACCGGCGGCTCGGGCTGCGACTCGGAGTCGCGAGGCTACAATTGGGACGCCACGAGCAGCCTGCCTTATGGTTGGGGGCGGCATGTGTATTCCGCAACCCCAATGGAGTTCGTCGGCAGCGCAACTTTGGTCGAGACAAACGATTGGGCGTATTCTTTCGGCGGCGAATGGGAGGTCAGAAACCACCGGTGGAATCTCAAGACCGACGACGGATGGAGCATGACCGAGAACAGCAGGGATATCGACTACTCCGGCAGCGCGTCATCGATCATCAACGATCCGGGGGGTTGGGAAGACCCTACTGATGGTCCTGTATTCAGTTATACCGATGCGTCCATATTCGGATTCTCGCACGAGTACGACTTCATCTGGTTCGATTGGAGCAAGGATGCCAGCGGCACGATCTGGAATTCCGACGCATCGCGTCGCAATGAAACGTTCCAACAGTATGACGCGAGCGCGAATTCGGAGGCATACTATAGAGACTTTCTCGACGGTCCGATCTCGCTTGATTGGTTCAATGGATTCAACAACGAGTTCGTTTGGGCCGAATGGACGACTAGCAGCCATGCAGGCAGCGATGGCACGCAATCCACCTCGACAAGCGGCCAGTACGACGCGTACGGAGCCGCCTTCGGACAATGGTGGTTCTACAGGAACGACAATTTCGATGATCCGTATCGCGTCGATATCGACAACGACAACTACTACGGGACAGGCAGTCTCGTGGATGGAAATTGGACATTCACCACTCATCGCTGGGGATACCACTTCCATTTCGGCACGAGTGGTCCCTACGATGGCCCTCCTTACGATAACGTCGTTGAAGGCAGTACCGGTTTCGATCCGTTTCCGTCGCCAGACACTAAGGAGAGGAACTCCTGCAGCCTCACGACCTTGATTCATCACGGCGGAGGTTCCATCAACGCCATCGCTGCCGAACCACGAACCCTGGTCTATCAGCCGATCGGCGACTCCACCACCGTCCCCCACGGCGGTTGGCAGGGCGCGCGAAGTGCTCCCGGCATGCCCGCCAACGACATGATTGTCGTGCTGCGGCCTCCGTCGTGGGCCAACGGCGGCTCGGCCCCCGCCCTCGGCGCGACGCCCGGCGAGATTCAGGGCACCCCGTCCGGCCCCATGACCCCGCTCTTCCCCGACGACGGTTTCATTCCGTCGTCCGGCGGGCCCGACGATCCGACGGTAAATCCGCTGCCTGGCGGGTTCGCGCCCGATCCCGTGTTCGGCCTCGCTCCCGACATGGACGACATGTTGCCGCCCGGATACTCCGCGATCGTCATCGGCGACGGCAACGCGCTGCGCGACGCGGCCGGCTCGAAGTTCAACCGCGCGGGCGAGAACGCCGGTCCGGCCAGCGCGGCCGCCCGGACAGCCGCCGCCAACTCGACCACCAAGTCCAGCGACTCGGTCGAATACGACGACAGCGGCAACGTCACCAAGTACACCCGGCGCGACGCCCAGGGCAAGCAGTACGTCCAGCAATGGGAGTACGACTCGTCGGGCAACGTCACCAAGTACACCGACCAAGAAGGCCGCGTCACCAAGCAGCAGGTCGATCCGGCCAGCGGAAACGTCCTCTCCGTCACCCGGGTGGTCGGCGAGGACGACGAAACGACCTCCGACCCGAACGACCCGGCCGACCTGACGACCGCGTACGGCTACACCGACGGCGCCGGCGGGCTGCCCGCCGGGCTGCTGGCGAGCATCACCGACCCCGAGGGGAACACGACGCTGGTGGGCTACGAGACCGACCCGACGAAGGCGAGCTACGGCAAGGCCGTGACGCTGACCCAGGTGATGGGCGTCCGCGACGACGACCCCGACCGGCTGGCGATCGACCCGCTCGACCCCGACGACGTGACCATCGGCTTCGGTTACGACGCTTCGGGCAAGGTCAACAGCCTGACCGACGCGGCCGCCAACCAGACGACCTGGGTGCTCGACGCGGACCCCGAAAGCGCGTCGTTCGGCCGGGTGCTCGAAGAGACGATCACGATCGACGACGGCAATCCGCTCACCGACGACGCGTACACCCGCTACTACGCGTATGATGCGGCGGGCCGCCTGACGCGCTACACCGACCGGATGGACCGGACGACCGAGTACGAGTATTTCGCCTCGGGCGACGCCGAGGGGCGGATTCAATTTGAGAAATGGTACGCCGTCGGCGATGACCCCGACGACGACCCGGCGCCCACCCCGGTCCGAGTGATCGAGTACGGCTATGCGTACGCCGACGGGCATCTGGTCGGATTCACCGTCGACGACAGCGACGTCGATTTCGTCTACTCCTACGACGCGGCCGGATATTTGACCTCCGTGGCGTGGAATTTCGCCGGGCTGACGGATGACGTCGTGTTCGCCTACGGCTACGAAGACGGCGATTTGACTAGCGTGCAGGCCGCGATCGGCGAGACCGACGACTTCCAAAACGAATACGCCCGCGATTCGTTCGGCCGGCTGACGCGAGTGACCCAAACCGACGTGGCCGGCGGCAACCCGGTGGCCGACAAGCGGGCCGACTTCACCTACACCGACGCCGGGCAACTCAAGACGATCATCCGCTCGATGGACATCGTTGCACAAGAGCCCTCGGCCATTGTCACCACGACCTTCACCTACGACCCAAGCCTAGGCTGGCTCGCCGGGCTGGTCCACGAGATCAACAACACCAACGAAGACGTCGTCGAATACGCCTACACGCACCAAGCCGACGGGCAAATCGACACGCTCGTGCTCGATCGCGACGTCGACGACGTGCAGTCGTCCGAGACGTACGACTTCGATTACGACCAGCAAGGCCAATTGACCCAGGTCGATTACACCGGCACGGGCGCCGGGGTGGACGAGTCGTACCAATACGGCGCCAACGGCAACCGGACGGGCGCCACGGTCGGCTCGGCCAGCAGAGTCTACACGCCCGGCGCGTACAACCGGCTCGAATCGGTTGACGACGGGACCACGGTGAGGGTGTTCGGCTATGATCCGGAAGGTAATTTGGTGCTCAAGTTCCTCGACGATGGGGATGGGGTCTTCGGTGCAAATGACACCAACATCGTCGAATACGCCTGGGATCATCGCAACCGGCTGGTCTCTGTCACGAACTACGACACGTTCGGTGGCGACAGCACTCAGCAGGTGGGCTATGGCTATGACTACCTGAATCGCATGATCTCGCGGACGGTCGACGCCGACGGCGCGGGCACGACGCACTCGCCCGCGACCGAGTATTTTGTTTACGACCACGACGCTTCCAATAACTGGGCGTTGAAAGACTCATCAACGAGCGAGGAAGGGACGATCCCCTTCGGGGCCAACCCGGCGACCGACGCCGGGCAGATTGTTTTGCAGTTGGATGAGTCGGGCGTGCCAACCCATAGGTATTTGTGGGGCCCGGCAGTGGATATGCTGCTGGCTGACGAAACGGTCGACGATGGCGGGGCCGAGGACGTGGCTTGGACCCTGACGGACCATCAGAACAGCATCCGGGATATCGTGGTCCTCGACGACAACGGCACGCCGGACAACCCGACTGATGACGAGTGGAAAGTCGGAAACCACGTCACCTACGACGCCTGGGGCAACACGGTTGCCGAAACCGACGCGGCGATTTCCGGCCTATTCGGCTGGACGGGTCGCCTGCGTGACAAGCTGACCGGCTTGCATAACAACGGCAACCGATGGTATGATGCGGTCCTAGCTCATTGGCAATCCGAAGACCCCATCGGCTTCGCCGCCGGCGACGCGAATCTCTACCGCTACTGCGGCAATGACCCTGTGAATTGGATTGATCCGAGCGGACTGGCGAATCTCTGGAATCCGCTAACGTGGGGATGCAAGAATCCATCGCAGTCGTGGTGGGGTTTTGTCAATCCTGTGAGTGAGGAGAATCGGATTACGGTTGGTGGCTTGCCCGGCGCGTATTTCGAGACCGCATTGAGCGGCAAGCAAGCAAGTTCGCTGGCAGGCTATTCGGATTCCGTGACCGATTCGTTGAATCCTTTCGGTGGTGGAACGTCGTATGGGCCCGCATACGGGCACAATGAGGCGTATGAATACGGCCAGCAGGTTGGGACTGCGACCGGGCTGGTGATGAACACCGTGATGATGGTAGGCGGTCTACGCGGGGTTGTCACGGGGATTCAAGCAGTACGAGCGGTGGGTGGCGGAATACTACAGGTTGGACAGCTTGCCTTGGCCAACGGAGGAACGGTCAATGTCGTAATGATCAACGGCCAAGCCGTGGTCCTTACGGCCGAGTTGGCCGCACAGCTTGGACTGTCAATCGAGGCGGTCGCGGTCGGATTTGCGAATTTGAATCAGGCCATGATGTCGGCCGGCAATGCGGGTAGTGGGGGCCCGTCAAGCGTGGCGCAGCAAATGGCGGGGCATCATCCTTGGCCCAAATATCTGCAAGGCCCGGCGAAACAGGCTCTTGAGGAGCTTCCCGCCAACCTCCACAATAAGTTCCACGGCGGTCTTGACAAGTTGCTCCCGCGTCAGTACGGTTCCGAGTACTACCGGCAGCTTTCGCCGGCACAGCAAGCTGCCGACTTCGAGAAGCTTCGCAAGTACACCGAGGCGTTCGATCGCACGCATGGTACACGCTTGTGGGAGGCGATAAAGGAGACGGCAGCGGCTCTTCCGTAGAACGAGTCTGTGTGCTTTCGGAGACTGAGACAATGAAACGAGTGGAAGACGTGACGGTAGCAGACTTCGCCATGCACCCTGTCTGGGAATACGTTGGTGGGGAGCCTGTCCTCGTCCCTGTCACCGATCTACCTGTTGATTCTCTACAGAATCGCATCGTGGGCGTGCAGGTCCACCTCGCAAATGGAGCCTGCGCATGGGCGAGCCTGTGCAACATCTCATTGCGACACCCTCGATCAACCGGCCACTTCTTGACGGTGTCAATAGAAAAGGACGGGGCATGGTTTCACCTGGCGAGATACCATGACGTTGACTACGACCAACGTGGTCCGAACCAGTTGGCCGAGTTTCTTGGATTGCCCATCAGCAGCATATTCCCGATAGAATACGATCTTACTGGCCTTGTTGACGTCGATTCTGTTCTTGTGAAAGGGGCCATTCCGCTTCAGCCTCAAGAGCGGCTATCTGAAGACGAGTTGATCCAGCTTGCATTGGACGTGGACGAGGTATGACTGGGCAGGCGTGTGGTATCTGGCTCTATCAGAATCTGAGACTGTTGGAAGGTGGTCATTTATCGGCCTGACCGACGTGACGTTGGCCCACCAATACGCCTCGGGTGTCCCTGCCCAGCGAGTCATGACAACCGTCATGAAGGAGATAAGGAAGAGTGACAAAACAATGCCCTGGAAGCGGCACGTCCGTACCGCAGCGGCGCTGCGAATGCGAGATCTTTGACAATCTGTAATGAATGCGAGTCGTTGACGCATCCTTCGCGCGCACCGGTAGCGCGGCAGTCGATAGAAAATCTGTTCAGGCTGCTCGCTTAAGGCCGACGATGGGCAAGTGCTTTCGCCCGTGAAGGAAGCGGACTTCCAACGTCACCCTCGCGCCGGGACGACCAGGCACCAGTGCCCAAGGCCTCGCGCAAGGCGATCCACGCGGCCAGCTTCGGCGCGGTTCGTAACGCGGACGACGATTGGCGGGGAATCGGCGGAAGTAGACTTCGCTGGGCGTCTTTCCACCGAGGTATTCATGTGGGCGGTATTCGTTGTACCACTGGACAATTGCATCCAACTCCCGCTTGAAAGCCTCGCGTCGGTAGGGGACCAGGGGCAGACACGCCAACAAGGTCTTCACCGTCAAGATGCATCGCTCGACCACGGCGATCGAGCCATGCTTGCCGACGGCCCCATAGCGTGGCGGCTTGATGCCTTTTCGCTTGCACCACTCTCGGAAGCCGCGACAATCGAATTGCACGCCTCGATCGCAGACGAGATATTTCGGCGTTTGTTTCGCTTTGGCGATGGTCCGCCCGAGAAAATGTCGCACGGCCTCGGACGTGGGTTGTTTGTCGAAGGCGGCGCAGCCCATCACGCGGCGCGAGTAATGGTCGACGGCCACGGCGACCCACCAGCAGAAGGGCCAACGCTGTGGCAATGAAAAAGGAAGCCAATTGGTCCAAAACCCGCCGACAGGCACCGTTGTGAGATCGACGTGCCACACGTGATTGGTTCGATTGGCCGTAACGACGCGCCCGCTGCGGTGCGTCTTGGTGTCTGGTCGCGTTGGTTCCGGGCACGGCTTTTCTTGGAGTATCCTGCGAACGGTCATCGAACCCAGATGCAACCCGGCCCGGGCAAGGGTCTGGGCCATCTTGACCCTGCCCATCGCGGGGCATAGTGTCTTGAGCCGCTGGACCGTGTAGCGAACGAAGTCGGGGAACCGGTTGACTGGCGCCGGCTGTTGAACCAAGGCATCGGGGCCCTCGTCGTCGAGACGTCTCATCCAAGACGCAACCGTCGCGGCGGTGATGAGAAACGCCTTGGCCGTCCGCGCCAGCGACCAGCCGCGGGCCGTCTTGAGTTCGAGAATGGCCAATCGCTCGGCAGGCGGATAGTGCGGACGGCGGTGCGGAGCAATAGCCTCCATGCGAGCATTGCAGATTCGGATCTGCTCCCGGAGCAAAGCGATTTCCTGGTTGGCCCGGTCGAGCCTCGCCTTGAGCCGGACGCGGGCAACGGGACAATTGACTGCCCAGCCACGGGTATAGGCCAGGGCAAATTGAGCCAAGGAGATTGTGTGGAGGATGCTCGACCGGACGCAACGTG
>DOEZ01000335.1 GCA_003532715.1 Planctomycetaceae bacterium | reverse complement strand
AACTTCAAACTACTGTAATCCCTAACCACTAATCCCTACCAAAGGTGCCTCGGTGACCGAGCCAAAACCCTCCAAGCCGATTTCGCTTGAAGACTTGATCGTGCTCAACGATGAGATCGCCGCACTGGTTCGCGCGCGGGTGCCGCTCGATCAGGGTCTGTTGGCCGCGGGCGGCGACATGCCCGGCCGATTGGGCAATTTGACCACCGCCGTGGCCGTCGAGTTGAGCCGGGGCGCGTCGTTGCTCGACGCGATCGAGTCGGAGCACGCCGCAATTCCCGAAACCTATCGCGCGGTCATGGCGGCGGGGCTCCGCGCGGGACGTCTGGCCGCGGCGGCCGAGTCGGTTGCCGGCCATCTCCGCCGACTGGCCGAAAGCCGTCGTCAGATCACCGCCTCGCTAGTTTACCCGATCTTCATCGTCTTCCTCGCCTGGGTCGTCGGCTCGTTTCTGTTCGGCGCGTTCCTGCCCGCGATTCATTGGGTCGTCGACGACAGCGGTCGGGGCAAATCGTTGTTGACCGAGTGGCTGCCCACCCTCGCCGCGGCTTGGATCTGGCTCGGGGCCATCCCGATCGTCGTGACCTTGCTGGTCCTGTGGTGTTGGTATTGGAGCGGCCGGGCGGCCGTGGGCCCGGGCCGGCGCGCGTCGTTCCTGGTCGAGCGAATACCCTGGGTCGGGCCGATGGTCCGAACGAGCCGGCTCGCCACCTTCACCGAAATCCTGGCGATGCTCGTCGAAAATGGCGTGCCCCTCGAGCGAAGCCTGGTCCTCGCCGCCGAAGCGACCGGCAGCGACCGCACAATCCGCTCGGCGCGCGCGATCGCCCAACGGCTCGAACAGGGCGAGCCGCTCGAACGCCGGCAACTCGATGCGTCGGCAATCCCGCCGCTGCTCGGCTGGACGATTGTCTCCGGCGCGCGCCATCAACGTCTGATGGGGGCGCTGCGGCACGCGGCCGAAACCTATCGCCGCCGCGCGCGCCACTCGGCCGAAATGGCCCAGATTTTTCTGCCCGTGCTGTTCACGGTTTTCATCGGTGGAACGGCCGTCGCGATCAGCGCGTTTGGCTTGTTCATTCCCTATTGCACCATGCTGCAAGAACTGTCCAGGGTTTGGTAATCATGCCCACGTACCGATACACTTGTGACGTCGATGCGTCGCTCGGCGAACCGGCCGACGGCACGATCGAAGCGGCCGATCGGGCCGACGCCCTTCGGCAGTTGAGCGCCCGGGGGCTCGATCCCCATCGGATCGCGCTGAGCGATGTCGCACCCGACGCGACCGCGGTCGGCGAGGCGCCGGGCCAATCGCCGTCGAACGAGACACTCGTCGAACTGCCCGACATGATCGCCGGCCACGAACACACGCTCAATGGTCCCGAGGCCGAGTCGGTCGTCGTCGGACTGTCGGACCTGGTCGCCTCGGGGCTCCCCTTGCCCGAGGGACTCTACGCCCTGGCCGACGAATTGGGCCTCGGACGGTCGGCCGACGCGCTGCGTCACTTGGCCCGACAGATCGAGGCGGGCCACTCGCCTGCCGACGCCCTGCAATCGGCCGGAGGCGGTCTGCCGGAGCATCTTCAGGGCCTGATCGAGGCGGGCATGGCGTCGGGACAACTCGGCGGCGTCCTCGAGGAATACGTCGATTTGCAGCGCGAGCAAAGCGAACTCCGTCGCCGGATGTGGCTTGCCGTGACGTACCCGCTTGTCTTGCTAGGCTTCGCTTTCGCGCTGCTGATCGGTTTCGGTATCTTCATCTGTCCGCCGTTTCGCGACATTTTCGACGACTTTGGCACCAACTTGCCGCCCATGACGGAGGCCGTCTTTTGGGTCTTCGGGAGCGGTCTATGGTGGTTCTTGGCCGCCGTTGCGCTAGTCGCGGGCCTGTTTTTGTTCGCGCTTCTCGGACCGGCCCCCTTGTGGATGAGGCTGTGCGTGTACCGGGTTCCCGTCTTCGGGCCGTTTTGGCGATACAGCCGGCTGACCCCCTTCGCCCGGCTCATGGCGATGTTCGTCGAGCAGAACACGCCGCTGCCCGACGCGCTGCGTTGGACGGCGGCCGGCCTGAGCGACCGCCACCTGATCGCCGGCTGCCACGAGGCGGCCGAGTATGTCGAGGCGGGCGAATCGTTGGCCGACGCCCTGGCCGCCTCGAACGCGTTCCCCGAGAGCCTGTTTCCGCTGTTGAACTGGGGCGGCCGGTTTGGTTCACTGTCGGCCGCGTTCCGATTCATCGCCGAATCGGTCCGCAATCGTACCCATCTGCAAACCGATCTGGCGCGGCTTGTCGTCTTGCCCGCGGCGACACTGGTGATCGGCGTGGCGGCGGTCATCATGATTTCGTTGTTCTTGCCGTTGATGAATCTCATCGAGACCTTGTCGTAGTCGGGAGAAGAACGTGAGAAAAGCCCCCCTGCTCGAATCGGTCATGCCGGTGATGTTTTTGGCCGCGATCCAATTCGTGAACGCCATCGTCGGATTGGTCTTCTTGGTCATCTTCCCGCCTTTCGGGGCGGCCGTGCTTGCGGCTCTCGCCCTCTTCACGTGGCGGAGCCTTCGGGTCAATCGTCAGCGATCGTTTCTCCTGATGTTGTCCGAGTCGATCAAGCGAGGCATTCCCTTGATTCCCGCCCTCGAAGCCTTCGGCGAGGAATACAGCGGTTGGCGCGGTCGCGCCCGTCGTCTTGCCGATGCTTTGGCCAACGGAATTCCGCTGATCGACGCGATTCGATTGTTCAACGGCTTCGTTCCTTCGGAGAGCTTGCCGTTGATCCAGGCGGGCCACCGCTCGGGACGACTGGCCGCCGCGCTCAAGCGGGCCGCCAAACAGGGAGACCAGAGCGGCCCAGTCTGGCAGTCGGTCGCCCTGCGGATATTCTATCTCGGCTGGATGTTGTGCGTGATATTGCTGATCTGGACATTCATTGCCGTCAAGATTCTGCCCGCGTTCGAGAAGATTTTCGCCGACTTTGGAATGGATCTGCCGCCGATGACGCAGACGCTCTTCGACATCGGAAATTTCGCGATGAATTTCGGCGCGGTCCTGTTTTTTCCGGTCGGGATGTTCCTGATCTTTCTGTTGGGCTACGTTACCATGTGCTACCTGGGACTTCTAACGTTCGATCTTCCGGGGCTGCGGTGGATTGTCCGTCGTCTCGACACGGCCACCGTGCTCGATACGCTGGCGTTCACGACAGAAGCCTCGCAGCCGATGCCCGGCGCGCTGGCCTCGCTCGCCTCGGAGTATCCTCGCAAATCGGTTCGCCGCCGGTTGCGGTTCGCATGGCTCGGCGTGGCCGAGGGAGGCGACTGGTGCGACAGCCTGGTTGCGAATCGGCTGATGAGTTCGGCCGACGCCGGCGTGCTCCGGGCGGCGGCCCGGGCCAACAACCTCCCCTGGGCCCTGCACGAAATGGCCGACAGCAACCGCCGCCGCTTCGCCTATCGGCTTCAGGCCGTCGTCCAGATTCTCTCGCCGATCGTGATCGTTGGGGTGGGACTGACGATCGGCTTTTTCGTCATCGCCTGCTTTCTACCGCTCGTGAAACTGATTGAGGTTTTGTCATGACCACGAAACGTTCGGGCTTCTCCTTGATGGAAACCACCGTCGCCATCGCCCTGTTGGCGGCCGCGGGAGCGATCTGCGTTCAGGTGCTCGTGGCCGGCGCGGCCGCGCGGCGAGCAGCCGATCAGCGACTCTTCGCCTCGCGCGAGGCGGCCAACGTCATGGAACGCCTGATGGCCGCTCCGCGCGACCGGCTGACGCCCGAATCGGTCGAAACGCTTACACTGCGCGACGAGGCGATTGACGTGCTGCCCGGCGCGAAGCTCACCGTCGCGCTCGCCCCGTCGACCGACGAGGGGCCGCCGGCGACACGAGTGACGCTTACGCTTGCCTGGAAAACTCGGGCCGGAACGGCCGCGTTGCCCGTGCGGCTGGTTGCGTGGCACTACGGCGCGGCGGAGGACCAACCATGATGAAACGAACTGGCTATTCCCTGATCGAAATGGTCGTTGTGATCGGCGTCCTTTCGGCCGTCATGAGCGTCGCGGGGTACATCCTGCACGGCCTGATCAACGCCAACGGCGCGGCGCGCGAGGGACTCCTCGAACAAACCTCCTTCGCTCGACTCGCCGAGACGTTTCGGGCCGACGTGCGGGCCGCGGAGGAGTTTCGTGTCGATTCCGACGCCGAGGGTCCGCGGTGGATACTGAAGAAGGCCGACGGCTCGGAAATCGTCTACTCGCGGGAGCCCGATCGCCTGTTTCGCCGGGGCGAAACGACCGCGGGCGACGCCAGCCGCGATTGGGCCCTCCCTCGCGGCGCCGTCGTGACCATCGAGCAGTCCGACGAAGCGGCGCCGAAACTGCTGACGCTGACGGTCCAACCGGTTGAAGAACCCGACCGGATCGCCGGCCCTCGGACGCGAGAACTGCGAGTCGAGGCCCAACTGGCCCGCGATCGAAGCCTCGCCGAGCCGGTTTTGGGAGCCCCGAGCCAAACATCCAAGGAGACGACCGATGAATAGAATCCTCCGGAGGAACTACCGAAACGCTTCGCGGCGGGGGATCGCGCTGGTCACGGCGATGGTTTGCCTGGCGATGGTCGTGGTGTTGATGAGTCTGATCGTGCAGGTCGCCATGATGCGGCACACCGTCGCGCGAGACGAGTTGCGGCAACTGCAAGCCGCGTGGCTGGCCGACTCGGCCCTGCAACGCGCCGCCGCGAGGCTGGCCGCCGATCGTGAGTATGCGGGCGAGATGTGGAAGATCGGGGCCGAGGCGTTCGACGGGCGTCACGCGGGCGTCGTGCTCATCGAAGTGACCGCGTCGGACGAAGACGCGCGACGCCGGATCGTTCGGGTAAGGGCTGATTTCCCGGACGATCCGGTGCATCGCGCGCGCCGGAGCAAACAAATCACCGTCATGCTTCCGCCCGGCGAGCAGGCGTCGGCCCAAACAGCGTCGCGCGAGGCGCATGCATGTTTTTCCATTACTCCCCTTTCCCCGTTTTCCGAATCGTACGGTCGGTTGGCCCATTCGGCTGCCGTGTCATCCAGAAACCATTCCTTATGAGGAGATATGCCATGACAAGGTCAAGAGTCCGCGGTTTTACGCTCGTTGAGTTGTTGGTCGTGATCGCCATTATCGGCATCCTGATCGCGATGCTGTTGCCGGCCGTGCAGGCGGCGCGCGAGGCGGCNNTGCCGGCCGTGCAGGCGGCGCGCGAAACTGCCCGTCGGGCGATGTGCGAAAACAACCTGCGGCAGCTCGGGATGGCGATTCATCAGTATGAATCGGCCCACGAGTTCCTGCCGGCCGGCACGGTCAATCCCGAGGGTCCCGTGCTGAACTATCCCGATGGAAACCACATTGGCTGGATGGTCCATCTGCTGCCCTACATCGAGGAACAGGCCGCCTTCCGCCAAATCGACCAGGAGGCCGGCGTCTACGATCCGAAAAACGCGGCGGCACGCGAGTTGGGAATCAAACTGTTCAACTGTCCGTCATGGCCGGAGAGGTCGGGCGATTGGGGATCATCGGGAAGAGACTATTGGGGACCGGGAGGGATGACGCCCATGGGGCCCGCCGATGAGGAACTCCAGAGCGAGGCGAAGCCCGAGCAACCGAAGCCGATAAAAGGCGACCGCGGCGTGCGCCGGCCGACCAACTACGCCGCGTGCGTGGGCGACAAGGAAGAACCGATCGACGAGACCAGCACGGGCGCCTTCGTGCTCAATCGAAACATCCGCCTCGACGAGATCACCGACGGGCTGACGCACACGATCTTCGTCGGCGAGAAGCTCACTGACGATTTCGATCTGGGCTGGATGTCGGGCACGTCGGCGACGCTGCGAAACACCAGCGAAATCTGGCAGAGTGCGAGGGGATACAACGAGGAGTCGGCCTCGCCGCTGCGTGAATTCGTCACCTCGCCGGCCGACACGGAGGCCGGAGGGTTCGCGAGAATGGCCCACCCGGAGACCTTCATCGCCTCGGCGAAAGTCGACGAACCGGCCGTTCGCGCCGCCTTGGAGAAAGTCGGCGGTTTCGGCAGCCACCACGCGACGGTCTCGAATTTCCTCTTCGGCGACGGTTCGACACGAAGCCTTGGGCAGGACGTGGACCCGCGCGTCTTCAGTTTGCTCGGCAATCGGGCCGACGGCGNNGTCGAGCTCCGCGAGCCCCACCATATGTTGCTGCCGTTTTATCAAAATGCCGGAATCAACGGTGACGAGCCCATGGACGAGAGCGGCCCGCGAACGCGGCGGCCAATCCCGTCATCAGCAGTAGGACGCTCGTCGGTTCGGGAACCACGGTGTACAGCGCGAACGCGAGATCCTGAGAGTACGTGTGCATGACGATGGGCCCCGACAGACCGGCGATTCCCGGCCCGTCGACGTCGTCGCGGTAATACGTCGGCGCCATGCTCAGCGGTTCCTGGAGCACCAGGGGAACGACCGTGCCGTCGGGCAGGGTTTGGCCGGCCGGATCGACGAATACTTGGCCGGCAACCGCGTTGTCCTGGAAATGGTAAACCCTCACGCCGGGCGTCGGGTTCAGGAAACCGGCCAGATGCTCGCCGGGATTCACCGCGGGCGACGTCGAGGCCAGAGCGTTGAACTTTGTGTAATCGCGATTGTGCCAGCCCCATTGCGGCACGAAGGACGGCGGATTCTCGATGTCGATCGGCGGCACGCCCGCGGGAAGATCGACCAGGGCCACGATTTTCAGCCAATACACCTCGTTGGCCACTTGGTTGAATTCCGCGCCGAGATGCAGTTCGGCGTTGTATTCATACAGCGTTTCGAACAACGGATCGCCGCCCGGACTGATCGGTTTCTCCGTGAAGGTTCCAGAACCGGGCGAGAGTGGACCGCGCGTGATAATCTGATTGAGCAGCGGTTGCCCCGGTCGACTGAATGACGCCGGGTTGGTCGGATCGGCGGGGATGTCCGCCTCGAAGGAAATGAGAAACTTATCGACGGGAATCCCATCGCCCGGCGCGAGATACGATCCCCACCACTTCACATGCACCACGGGCGATTTGAACAGGTCGGCGAAGTCGTCGGCCATGAAGCGGCCGTCGTAGACAATTGTGCCGTTCGTTGTTTGTCGACTGTAGGCGGTGCTGAAGTTGTCATGGCCCCAGTAGGTTTTGTTTTGGTATCCGTTGATCGGATCGCCGACCGGATACGTAAGATTATCGAGCGGCAATTGTTGAAACTTCAACACATCGCGGCCGGGTAGCGGGTCGGCTAGGACGACCGTTGAACCAAGGGCCAGGGTCGCGACCAATACGCCGATGATCGCGAGACACATGCGATCCCTACCTTGCGCGCGCGGAGCGTCGAACCGTGCGACCAACAAACACGTCTGGGGGTTTTTCATGAGAGCTCTCCTTACTGATTTCGGGTGACGGAAACCAATGGGACCCGGCGCGTCGGGCACGGGCCGAACCGGACGAGCGGACAAGAATCCTGATAGATCGAAACAATCGTTCAGGATCCGATCCGTTTTGAAGCAGCATGAAAACGCCACGGTGATTTTCGGAGGGCGGTCAAAAAAGTCAAGAAAGAGCTCGGCTATCCCCCCCTCGGGCGTTCTTGTCATTGGACGCCTTGGTTTTAAGAAATCCCCGTCAAGGGGCAGTCGCCAGGGGGCCTTGCCGCCGAACACGCAAGGACCGCAACGAAAGGAAGACACCTGGAAAATCACGAAGTATACCCGCATGTTCTTGCCGTGGCCCACCGGGCCGGTTCGATGGCTGCTCGACGGCGCGGAGTCATCGCGCGAACGGTGTGAATCACGCCGTCGCCGCCGCGATCAATGGCGGCGATTGCCCCTCCTTGCCAATCATCAGCCCATGCACCACAATAAGGGGACCAGGTGATTTCGTTCTATTCGCTCTTCAAGACATTAAATCCAGGACACCGTTCCATGGCCACCAATCCACGCGTAATTCTGTCGGGCTTCGCCGACGAAGCGGCCCATCCGACCCAGCAGAGCCAAAAAACGGCCGAGCAGCAGTACGCCGCGTTTGCCGCCCTGGGCCTGCAATACTACAGCATCCGTTTCATCGACGTCGGCGAGGGGCCGAAGAACGTGATGCAGTTGACCAAGTCGGAAATACAAAAGGTCCGCTCGCTTCAAAACGAATACGGGCTGAACGTCTCGTCCATCGGTTCGCCCATCGGCAAGGTCAAACTGTGCGATGTCGACGACGGAACCAAAAACGCCTACGTGCCGTTCAAGAAATACCTCGAACGCGACGTGAAGAAGGCGTGCGAGTTGGCCCACGCGCTCGAGACCAAGCTGATTCGCGGCTTCTCGTTCTATCATCCTCGCGGAACCGACCCGCGCGAACACATGGACCAGGCCGTCGAACGGTTGGGGCACATCGCCGAGACGTGCCACCGGTCGGATCTGACCTTCGGGCTTGAGGTCGAGCCGAACCTAGTCGGCGAAAACGGCCACCTTCTGGCCGAAATCCATCGCAAGGTGAACCACCCGGCCATGATGCTCATCTTCGACGCCGCCAACCTCGTTGTCCAAGGCTACACGGCCGACGAGTTGCTCGACCAGTTTCGCGCCATGCAGCCGGGCATGGGTTGGATGCACATCAAGGACTACCACCATCCCAAGCCGGTCACGCGCGGCGAACCGATCGACGAAGACACGCTGGCCAACTTCGTGCCCGTCGACCAGGGCGACAGCGCCCACGAGCAACTGCTCCGCGAATTCGCCCGCACGCTGCCCAAGCTCGAAGCGAAGCTCCGCCGACGCGGAATCCCCGGCGTCTTCCTCGACCTGGAGCCGCACGTCAAGGGAGGCGGCCAGTTCGGCGGTTTCAGCGGACCCGACGGCATGGGCGTCGCCCTGCGGGCGCTGTGCCGCGTGTTGGACTACGTCGGCATCGAATACCACCTCCGCGACTTCGACGACGTAAAAGCCGCCCGGGGATTCTGACCTAGCCCGAAGGGCTTTTCATAAGATAGTCCAGGGTTGCCGCGCAGCGGCTACCCGGGGTTCGCATGATCACAAACAAAGAATACCCCAACGGGGTTTCGCCTTGCAGGTTCGCGCCAGCTTGCACGTCGATTCTCATTCGGCCTTCCTCCCCGTGTGCCATGGAAGGCTTGCCCATCCTTGCCGGCCTTGCCTTGCACGTCTGCACCAGCTTCGACGTCGTTCTCCCCGTCTTCAGCTTGCACCTGGACCTTACCCAGAAGTCCGCCCCCACGACTCCAAGAACGTCTCTGCGTCTCTGGGTCTCGGCGGTGAAAATAAACCCACTGCCGGACGCCTTGCCCATCCTTGCCTTGCACGTCTGCACCAGCGTGGACGTCGTTCACCGTCTCCCCCGCGGCGTAACCGTTCACGGGCTGCCCCCTGGCCCAATTCTTGGCCTG
>DOEZ01000532.1 GCA_003532715.1 Planctomycetaceae bacterium | reverse complement strand
CTCGGCGGCCTGCGTTCCGTTGATATAGAGTCGCATCCGCTGACTCGGCTCGTACGTGCCAACCACGTGAAGCCAGGTCTCCAGCGGAATCGCCACGTCGTCCCGCAGGGCGAAGGACGTGGTGTACGTTCCGTCGGGCGAGATGATGAGCCCGAGCGTGCCGTCATCGGTTTGTCCATCCACGTAGAGGCTGTACGACCGCTGGTTTCCGGAGCCGAGATACTTGGCCACGATTCCCGTGTTTCCCGCCGGAATCCGATCGAGCCGAATCCAGGCTTCGAGCGTCAGCGCCCCGGTGATATCCAGTTCAGCCGCGTCGGGAACCGAGACGTAGTCATTTCCGCCGGCAAAATGAATGGCTCGATTGTCCGACGACATGCCCACAAACCCGCCGGCCGGCCGCGGACCGCTCTGAGCAATGTTGCCGGGGCCCGCATCCGAGCCCAGACTGTGATGCATTCCCTGCAGGGACTCCTGACCGCGCGCCTCGCCGACCGCGCCGGGCTCGGTCTCGCCCAGACGCCAATAGCCGGCCGGAGCATCGCCCAGGACGGTGTAAGCGTAGGGCGCCCGCCGGTCCGCGCCGATTGGCGGCCCCGGCGGCTCCGACGAGAAAACCTCGACGGCCGCCGTCTGGTAGAACCTCGGGTCGGTGAAGATGTCGGTCCACGACGCCCCGGTCGAGTCGGGATACAAGTGGGGCGCAAGCTGGTTCATCAAGCCCAAGTCGCCGACGCAAGCCAAGAGCGAGTGTGCGTTGGGATTGCCGGCAAGATAGCTGTCCAAATTGGCGGCCAGCCACTGTCCGTGTTTTACCACCAACGCATCGATGTCGGCCGTGCGGTAGGTCGGCGCAAGCGAATGCATGTACTTCAGGCCGTACATCGCATCAAGGTTCAGGTAGCCTATGCCGCCGAAACTGCCGTTGGAGGCCGCCATGGTGAGTATTCGGTCGATGACTCGCTCGGGATAGGGGAAGGCATGACCGCAATGCTCGAACATGGGCCAAATATGAGAGCCGCCGCCCAGCCCCTGCGTGTTCGATGACGGCTGTTGCCCAATCCGCCACCAGCCCGTCGTTGGGTCGACGTTCGTGTCGAGCCAATCGAATACGGTGTCGATCCACTCGATCGTTGCCGCGGTGCTCTGGCTGTACATCACGAATCCACCCCAGAACTTGTGCGATTCACCCCATTGATTGGTCCAATTGATTTGATTCAAGAGGTAGTTGATCGCCTCCGTGGGCGTATCGAAGGGCGCATAGAGCGGGCTGGCGGGGTACTTCTGCTTGCCACCGAGTGCGCCGAGCGACTGGATCGTCATCCCATTGGCGTGCAGCACATTATGGCCATAGGTGTCCGTGTAGCCTCCGTCGGGTAGGGCAAACGTGTGTAGATGGGCAATCCACTCGGTCCGCTGCGTCTCGGTGAGCGAGGTGGGCAGGTCCTCGCCGATAATCGTCCTGATCTGCGAGGCGTCGAGCGACGCGTAGTAGCTTGGCGTGCTGCTGCCGACGGTCATAGAATATTGCCCGTAACCGCCGCCGGCTATCTCGAGATTGGCGAGAGCCGTATAGATCTTGGGACGGACTGTTGCCAAATCGAGGATGGTCTGAGCGGTCGAGGAGCGAGCGGCGAAGAACACCACGACGATTGCCAAGCCACCAATCCGCAAGCCCCCATTCCCTCGTCTCGCGGACATGGTGTCTTCCTCCAAACGCGCCTCGCAACGACGACACATTCGAGAATCGGGGTGTCCTGCTCCTAACCGCCGAGCATGACATGGACTCACCATGGGGACTATTCTATCCGGGCTTTCGCCCGGCGTCCAGCGCAGGCTTTGGCCTGGAGTCACACCCATTCACTCGCTGGGGAATACGTGAGGGACCGACAGATGGACGCGGTGGAACTCGGCGGCATTGATCATGAACTCGCAAGTGTTTCGGTGTTGGTGGCGGGAAGTCTCGCGTACGGTCAGCATGGTTTCGCCTACGCGACGGCCGCCATCTGGGATGCCGATCTGGCGAGGTATTTCGGGCCTCGGTGGGACAACCGGCAGGTCCTCGATGAGCGCGGCGTTCGGACTCATCGGCGCGCCCGGTCCTCCGAACCACCGATCCCACGGCCGTAGTGACTCGGCGAAACGCCGACAAGCTGGCGAATAGATGTGCAAAATAGTAGGCATCATCGAAGCCGAAATCGCGGGCAATCGGCCGCGCCGGCTCGTTCGTGGTGAGCAGGAATTAGTGCTTTGACAACATTAGGAATTTGGGTTGGCAGATCACGAAAGTCCTTTGACTACAGGGATAAACATGACCTGCCAACCCAAAAAACTAAAATCTGACAAAGCATCAGTATATACTGAACGAAGTATCCGCTCCTCTGGAATATGCACGAGGGCAAGTATGGCCAGCCGTTCGCTCCGTGTCGAGCTGCGATCTCGAAAAGACTATTCCAAACGCAGCGAATGAAAAAATGCTCGGAATGTGTATGTATTTTTTATTCCCAGACCGGGGGGGACACTAGCAATCAAGTGGTCTTCCCAACCTCCCGGACCGTCGATAACATGATCTGTGGTAAGAGTAAGAGGCAGTCCTCCCGTTCGCCATGCCAGTCGGCTTGGAGACAAACCGGCGTACAGTGGTGCCACCCCTCACCTCCACCGACCCCCAAGGTTTTCTGAAGAAACAAAACCTGGGCCGCCCATGTCCACCACTCGCCGACAATTCCTCCGTCGCTCGTCCGTCGCTGCCGCCTCGCTGGTCTTGCCCATGGTAGCCGCCAGAAGCGTCCTTGGAGCCAATGACGAAATCCGCGTGGGGGTCATTGGTCTGGGCATTCGGGGAGCGGGAACCCACGTGCCGGAATTTGAAAGCCTGGAAGGTGTTCGGGTGACGGCGGTCTGCGATCCGGATCACCGGTCCCTCCTGCCGCGAGGCGAGCCGATTCGTGGAACAGGCCCTTGGCAAGCAAGTTGCCCAGCGGCGCACGGCCGAGTTCCATCAACAACAACCGGCCCAGAACGAGAACCGTCAGGGGCTCGGCTAAGCGGATTGTCGCCTCCCGCGCGACCCCTTCGCGCCCGGACCCTTTTTCCCCTCCATCTTCCAACCACGAACCAAGGAGGCCATTGATGACCCTTTCCGAGCGACTGCTCGAACATGTTTCAGCCTGCTTTACGGGCTTGTGGGTCCACTCCCACGAACACGACGACGCGCTGGGCGAAATAGCCCGGCTGTGCCGCGAGCACGACTGGCGGCTGGCCACCTGGGACTCGGAGCAGGGCCTGCAACTGCCAGGCACCGAACTCCCCGCCGAAACGGACGCGGCCGATCCGCTTGCGGCCATCCGCGCGCTAAGCGTATTGGCGAGCCCCGGTGGCACGACGCTGTTGGTGTTGCCCAACTTCCACCGGTTCTTGCACTCCGGCGAGATCGTCCAGGCCCTGTCGCACCAGATCACCGCCGGCAAGCAGAACCGGACATTCATCGTCATCCTCTCGCCGATCGTCGAGATTCCGGCCGAGCTCGATGAGCTCATCGTCGTCCTAGAGCACGAACTGCCCGGCCGCGACCAGCTCGACCAGATCGCCCGGAGCATTGCCACCGAAGAAGGCGAACTGCCCGAGGGCGATGCTTTGGTATCCGTCCTCGACGCGGCCGCCGGGCTGACCCGCTACGAGGCCGAGGGCGCCTTCAGTTTGAGCCTGGTCCGCCACGGCTCGTTGCGGCCCGAGGTTCTCTGGGAACTCAAAAGCCAAATGCTCAAAAAGAGCGGCCTGCTGGGGCTGCATCGCGGCGGCGAGCGCTTTGACGACCTGGGCGGCCTGGACGCCCTGAAGGCATTTTGTCTTCGCTCGATGCGCCGCCAGGGACATTGCGATCCATTGCGAAGACCCCGTGGCGTGATGCTCCTGGGCGTGCCCGGCACCGGCAAGAGCGCCGTGTGCAAGGCACTCGGGGCCGAGACGGGCCGACCGACACTGATTCTTGACGTCGGCGCGTTGATGGGCTCGCTCGTCGGTCAGACGGAACAGAACGTCCGTACGGCACTGCGCATCGCCGAGGCCATGTCGCCAGCCGTGCTGATGATCGACGAGATCGACAAAGCGCTCTCCGGGGTCGCTTCGGGCGGCAACGGCGACAGCGGCGTCAGTTCCCGGCTGTTCGGCACCCTGTTGACCTGGCTTAACGATCGGACCAGCGACGTCTATGTCGTCTGCACGTGCAACAACATCTCGAAATTGCCCCCCGAGTTCACTCGCGCCGAGCGGTTCGACGGGGTCTGGTTTTTGGACCTGCCCGCCACGAGGCAGAAGGAAACCATCTGGCGGATGTACTTGGAGGCGTTCGGCCTCGAGCTTGACCAAGCCCTGCCGGATGACGCGGAGTGGACCGGGGCGGAGATCCGCGCGTGTTGCCGGTTGGCCGCCTTGTTGGACGTCCCGGTCGCGGCCGCCGCGCAAAACATCGTGCCGGTGGCCCATACGGCCCGCGAATCGGTCGAACAGCTCCGCGCGTGGGCGGCCGGGCGATGTCTGGACGCCGACCGGGGCGGGATGTATCGGCATGGGCCCAAAAACCGCGGGTCGAGGCCGGGCCGCCGCATTCAGCGCGTCGATCCGTTGAATAACTGATCGCCCGGGGTTCCGCTCGTGCGTTATCCAGCGTGAAGTATTCAGCCCATCCCAAAGACAGCCCTTCTTCTGCTTCGCTCCTCCGTCGCCCCAGCATGTTCGTCAACGAGACGAACCGCCACGAGTCGCGACGCCGCGAGGGGCTTCTTTGCGGCGTCCGACTCGGCCGGGAGTCCCACGTCCGAGCCAAGGAAGGATGGGCAAGCTACACGCAAGAAGCGTCAAGAAGACACCGCGACCCATCTCGTGAACGAAACCGGTCTAGCCACGACACGATAAATCGACGCGATCAACAACTGTCGCCGATCCACGCCACATGGGCCTGGAGGGGTCCGCGCGACAGGGCATTGACAAGCCGTCTGTCGCCGCTGATCATCTTCACGTCGTGTGCGATGGCCAGGGCCACGTACAGACAATCACACACGGTGCGCCCAGTCTGTATCGCCAGTTCGAGAGCCGTTTCGACTAACTGGTCCGACGGCGCGACGTCCAACGGCAACTCCACGACATCCGCGAGCAGTTCCCGGGCCTCCTCCCCGCTGATTTCTTTGCGGACTTGCCGTTTCCAGATTACGTTGGCAACTTCGGGATAGATTAGGTCTGGAGCGTGGAGCGTTGCCCCAGAGGTGAGCAAGACGCGGGCATTCTTGCTGCACGGTTCGGGAAAGAACGCAGCCGCGACAACGCTGGCGTCGACCACGATCGCGTTCATCGCCGACGGTCCTCGCGGACCATGCCCGCGCTACCGGAAAACTTCCTACCGCCGAACCGTTTTTCCCAGCCGTCCAACATGGCTGCCACCTCGTGACGGCCGACACGGGCGGCGCGCTCGATGAGAGTCTTCAGTTCGCCTTGGAGCGACCGGCCGTGCTGTTTCGCGCGGAGCTTCAGACGTTTGAGGGTATCGGAATCCAGGTCTCGGATGAGAATGTCGGGCACGGCAAATCCTCTTTCAGCACACACTGGCCCCTTGAGGGAAATGATACCATTATGCTATCACGTCGTCAAGGGGCAATCCGGGGGCTCTCGCGCCACGAAGATGGGCCCCATCGGTCGCTCCTATTCGGCCAAACGCTTCCTTGCACGATCAAAGCGTTCCTGTACCATGCCCAGCGCGTCTTGAAACTTCTGGGACACTTCAGAGAGCTGGAGTGTTCATAATCACCACGCGAAGGCTGAATCTGTCTACATCATCTTCCCGTGAAATAATGCACAAAAGAAGAGAGAAACGGATCCGATTCTTCGGCTGGCACTTGCCGGTCCTCCGAGAATCGGACCCGTTCCCATGAATGGCTACCGCGAAAACACTTGCCATTCGCCAGTTTACTTCGTTATCGTCGCTTTCGGTACGCGATCATCACCGCGAACAGGCCCGCAAGCAGGGCGAGCATGCCCGGTTCGGGTATCGCAATAAGGGCGATACTGTTGCCGTTGTAGGCGTAATCGACCGTGGCGTTGACCGGAACACCAACCTCAACGGCTGGCGCGCCGAGCAGCGTGCCGTAGGTCGCGAAGACGTATGCGCCGTTGGCCAAATCGCTGGAACCCAAATCGCCGAACGTCAGCGTAGCGCCCGCCAGGAACAACGTGCCGGATACATTGAGCAGATCGATCGTGTCCGTATCGCTATCGTACTCAATATCGAGCGATCCCGCGACTACCATGTTGCCGGCGACGTCGAGCGTTCCGATACTCTCGCCCGGAGCGACCGAGCTGCCGGATAGGGCCAGCACGTCGCCCAGGATCGTGCCGGTGCCCATAAGGGTCGCGCCGGCGGTGACAGTGACGTCGCTGGTAAGCGACCCGGTAACCGACAACGCGCCGGCCTCGACCAGCGTCGCGCCGGTGTAGGTATTGGCGCCGCCGAGCGTCAGCGTGCCGTCACCCAGCTTTCGCAGGCCACCGCCGAGCGACAAGGCATCTTCGGTCAATGGAACATTGATCGCGATGTTGAAGCCGTTGGTATCGATCTTGGCGCCGGGCATGCGCACGTTGGTTTGGAAGACCAACGCGCCGCCGGCGTTGCTGATGAAATCGAGGTTGTCGGCCAAGGCTTTCAGCGTCCCTCCGTTGAAGTTCAGGACGGAGGAGAGCGGCTCGAGGCCCGCACCGTTATTACCGGTGATGATGCCCGGTGTTTCGAGCGTGCCGCCGCCATTGAGGTTGATCGTAGCTTTGGTGTCCAAGCCGGCGGTTCCCCAGCCGAGAATGACGGGATTCGTTTGCGAGCGGACGACCGCGTTATCCGTCAACGTACCGTCGCCGATATGCACCGTACCGATGCCGCCGTAGGCAACCTCCAAGTGGTCGGTGACGGCCATGGTGGCGTTGTCCGACAGGTAGGCTTCGCCCGAACCGTGTCCGTTCTGACCGTTGTAGACGTTTCCAACGGCGATCCAGTTGGTGGCGGTCAACGACGAATTACCGGTCATGATGAGCAAGCCGTCCGCCGAATCGTTATTGCCGATGGCGACCGCGTCGGTCGCCATGACCGCGGCGTTGTCGTTCAGGATCATGGTTCCTTTGGCATTCATGCCGTTGTCGCCATTGGAACCAAGGTCGATCCGTTTGGTCGTCATCGTCGAGGAACCATTCATCGTGACATGGCCCGTGGCATTGAAGCCATTGACACCAATGTTGATGGCGGTTGCCGTGGTAATGTTACTCGAACCATTCATCACTATTGTGCAGTTGGTGTTCCTGCCGTAGCCGACGTCCATGTGCGCCGTCAACGAAGCGAGCGAAGCCTCGTCGTTGAGCGTAACGGTGGTGGTGTAGAACTGTTCGCTCATATTCAACCACGAGGACCGAGCTTGAATTCTCGCCTTGTCGCTCAGCGTAAAATCGACCGTGCCGGGCGTAGCGCCTTGTAAGCGGCCGCCAATGCGGCCATACCCGGTGTCGAGTAGCGAGTTGCCGCTCATCGTGATGACCGCGTCGCCACCATCGAGCCCGAATTCGGAGTAATCGTTTACCCTGATCCGGGCGTTATCGGTCATCGTCAGGAAGGCGTTCGATCCATCCCTTGCCATGAAGAAGTCGTCGGTAATGTTCAGGAACACATCGCCGCTGACGGTGAGCCCGACCGACTGCCCGGTCGTCTCACCCATGTACGCAATACCGTTTACGTTGAACTGCGTACCGGCGGGACCATCGAGAGCAATGTCGCCGCCATACACATACATTCGACTTCCAATGGTGTTGACCCCGGACGAGACCAGAGTGAGCGTTCCGTTGCCATTCTTATAGAAGTAACCGCCAGAGGAATTGACTCCGCCGGTCATCGTGAGGTTGCTATCCGTGTGGATCCAGCCGTAGCCGCCGTCAAGTCCGAAACCACGATTCGTGGTGACATCGGGACCGACATACTGCAAGACACCATGGGCATTCGTGGCGAACCGTAGGCTCGCCGGCGACGCCGAGGACGCGCCGATCGAACTGGGCGCGCCGCCGTCGGCCAAGGTACTCACAACCAGCATACCATCATGGATCGTGGTCTTGCCCGTGTAGGTGTTGGCCGAGTTGGCCAGAACCACGGTTCCAGCGCCCGTCTTGGTCACGCCGGTCGTGCCANNCCTCAATACGGATTGCGCCGCGGCATCGAGTTGGACCCCGCCGGACAGGCTGACGTTGCCCGTCAGAGTATTGTCGCCACTCTGGCCTCCGACGCTCAGTATGCCGCCGCCGAGGGCCACGTCGCCCCCGAGGGACACTCCACCGGAGTTATCGAACGTGAGCTTTCCAGTGCCATTCTTAGTCAGCGTGGTAGCCGCTCCGACGATCTCGCCGGTTCCCACGAACGTATAGCTCGTAGCGCCCGATTCGACGATCGCGGCGGGATGCACGCGTCCGACGACGGTTACGGTCGGTTTGGCGGCGCCGGCGTCATTGAACGTGACGTTGTCGAGTTCGTAGAACGAGTCGGGGCTGGCGGTACCGAGGTTGGTCCAGTTGGCCGCGCCAAGAGTATCCCAGACGTTTCCGGCGCCGGACCATTCCAGGTTGGCGGCCGTGGCCGTGCCCGAAACGGTAACCATTACGTTGGTGGGATTAACCGTCGCGACCGCCGCGGTTCCGCGGACCAGGCTCGTGGCATTGATCGGGCCGGCGCCAATCAAGGAGCCTTGAGAAATAATCGTATAGGGACCGCTCGTGTCCAACGTGGCTCCCTGCGCGCCGACGCGAAGCGTCACGGCGCCGGGCAGATTCAATGTGCCGGTCGTAATCGTGTTGGGACCGGCGGCCGTTGGCGTCAAAGCCATTTCCATGGTTGAGCCGCTACCGAGAGAGAAGGTTCCCAGGGGACCGACCGCCGAAGCGCTGCCGAGGGTGAGCGTTGTGCCGTCGGCCATCGTCAGATCGCTGGTGGCGAGGGAGCCCGTCGCGGCAACCGCCAGCCCGCCGGCCGTCACATTGGTCGCACCCGTGTAGGTGCTCGCGCCGCGGAAAGCGAGCGTGCCCGCACCCTGCTTGGTCAGGCCGCCGCCACCGCCGCCGTCGGTCAGGCCGATGCCTGCCACGACGTCGAAACCGTTGGTATCGATCACCGCGCCGCCCGATTGAACGACGGCCTGAAGCACCTGAGGCGCTCCGCCATTGGCGAGAGTGAGGCCGCCACCGGTCGATCTCAACATACCACCATTGAGGTTGACCGTGGCCGTGGTGGGCGAGTCACCGTAGAACACTTCCGTTCGAAGGCTTGCTGCCTCGAAGATACCGCCGTTGAGATTCAGCGTCGAGTTGCTCCCGGCAAGATACGAAGCGCGGCCAAGAATAACACCGGCGGCGTTGTTGAGCAGCGTGCCGCCGTTATGATTCCAGACTCCGTTGGCGCCGGAGTAGCCGATGTAGAGTATCCCATCCGCGGCGGCGCGATTGATCAGACCTCCGTCCATGTTGACGGTTCCCTCGCCCAGCGAGCCTTCGCTCTCGCCATAGCCGACCTGGAACACGCCGACCGACTGTGTGATGACGGCGCCGTCGCCGATGTTCATCGTGCCCTTGCCGCCGCTGTAGCCGACGCGGACGTGATTGCTAAGAGCCAAGGTGGCCGTGCCCGTGGTGCTGGCAATGTTCAGCGTGCCGTTACCTCCGGCTAGGCTGCCGAGTCGGAACTCCTTGGCGGTTACCGTGGAATTGTCGGCGACGTTCAGCACGCCATGGCCACCGTTGGGATTGATGGCCTCGCCGGGATTGCTGTCGCCCATCATGATCATGTCGCCGGTGACCGTGAGCGAACTGGAGTCGTGCAGGCTGACAACGCCATGGGAGTCGTTCCACAGGCCCACGGTAACGCGGCCAGCCGTGGTGAAGGTGGCGTCGTTAAAGAGTTCCAGCGTCGCATTGGTGGGACCCCCAATGGGGCCCGTATCCTCACCGTATGCCACGATCACGGCCCCGCTGGAAGTGAGGCTGGACGAGTCTCGCAATGTCAATGATCCGGTCGCCGGCGCGGCATTGATTCCGTACCCGATGTTTGCAAGTTTGACCGCGACGGTGGAGGCGCCGCTAAGCGTCATTGAGCCCGCGCCGCCGTCGGCGATTCGCAATTCCCCTCGAATGGTTCCATTGATGGAGCCCCCTTCCATCACGTAGGTCGAGAGTCCCGGGGCGCGGTAACTGATGATGAGGTAATCACCGAAGGCGAACGCTCCGTCAATTTGCCGGACGTGTCCCTCGCT
>DOEZ01000648.1 GCA_003532715.1 Planctomycetaceae bacterium | reverse complement strand
GGAGGTCGCCCTGCTGGACGACACGACGGCGCGCGACGCGGCGTTGGCCGAAGAGTTTGGTTCGGCGGTGGAGCCGACGAGTCTGGAGCGTTCTCGCCTGGCGTGGTCGCATACGATGGCGCGGCGAGAGTCGCCAAGGAACAGCGCGTTTCAAGCGATCAATACGGTTCTGAAAGATCCCCTTCGGCGCTTCTTGCTCCAGAACCATGATTCTGCGATAATCGAATTAACAGGATGACGCCCGACCTCCTCCAGTACCGCCTAGGTCATAAACCCCTTATCTGGAGACAAAGTGATGAAACGATCGGAAATCAACCGACAGATTGAAGAGGCCAAGAATCTGCTCGAGGCGTCGAAGATGACGCTACCGCCCTTCGCCTACTGGTCGCCCGCCGACTGGAAGACCAAGGGCCACGAATGCGACGAAATCCGTGATTGCATGTTGGGGTGGGACATCACCGATTTCGGCTCGGGTCGATTCGACCAGGTCGGATTAGTGGTGTTCACCGTTCGCAACGGTCATCCGACGCTGCCACAATACGGCGTTAAGACGTATTGCGAGAAGATCATCATCATGAAGCCCGGGCAACACTGCCCAATGCACTTTCATTGGAGCAAGACCGAGGACATCATCAATCGGTGCGGTGGCAACCTGGTCTTCAAGATCTACAATGGGACTTCGGACGAGAAGCTGGCCGACACCGACGTCACGGTGTCGCTCGACGGCGTGCAAAAGACGTTTCCCGCCGGCGCCGAGGTGGTTCTCGGCCCGGGCGAATCGATGACCGTGCCGGCGTTTCTCTATCACGAGTTCTGGGCCCAGGACGGGGGCGGCACACTCGTGGCGGGCGAAGTCTCGAAAGTCAACGACGACAATTGCGACAACCGATTTCTCGAACCCGCCGGCCGCTTCCCCGAGATCGAGGAGGACTGTCCGCCCGTTCATTACCTTTGCACTGAGTATCCCCCGGCCGAATAGCCCGGATGATCCATCAACTTCGCATTGCCGCGCGAACGGCCTCGACAATCCGCGGCGTGTCGGGACGATAGGCGTTTTCGAGCACTGGCGTGAACGGCACCGGCACGTCGGCCGAGGCCACGCGGCAAATGGGACATTGCAGGTACTCTCCGAAACGTTCGAGAATGCCCGCGGCAATCTCGCCGCTGACCGAACCGGTCTTGGGCCCCTCCTCGACGAGGACCACGCGGCCCGTCTTTCGCACTGACGCCCCGATCGTCTCATAGTCGATCGGGGCGAGGCTTCGGACGTCGATCACCTCGGCCGAAACACCCTCGCTCGCGAGTTGTTCGGCCGCGTGAAGCGAACGATGCAGCATGAGCAGCCACCCGAGTATCGTCACGTCTGTTCCCTCGCGACGAACGGCGGCCTTGTCCAATGGAACCGTGTAGTCCTCGTCGGGGATATCGCTGGTCGCGTCGACCGCTCCGCTCTCGGCCCGCGCTCCCTTCGATCCGTAAAGCAGTTTGTGCTCAAAAATCATGACCGGATTGTCGTCGCGGACGGCCGACCGCAGAATTCCCTTGGCGTCGTACGCATTCGAAACAGCCACGACCTTGATGCCTGGCACACCGGCAAAGTAGCGTTCCAGGCTCTGGGCGTGTTGACTGCCGCGGCCGGTCGCGCCGATGGGGGCTCGCATGACCAAGGGAACCGTGGCGGTTCCGCCCGACATATAGCGCATCTTCGCGATGTTGTTGATTACCTGGTCGGCGGCCAAGAATAGGAAATCGCCGTATTGAACGTCGGCGATCGGCCGCATCCCGACCATCGCGGCTCCGCAGGCCACGCCGAAAAGCCCCAGTTCGGCGATCGGAGTGTTGATCATGCGGTCGGGAAACTTCTCTTCAAGACCCAGGGTCACAGTGAACGCACCGCCCCATCCGCCGGATATCCCGATGTCCTCTCCGATGCAAAACACTCTTGGATCGCGCTCCATTTCTTCCGCGATGGTCTCGCGCAAGGCTTCCGCAATTCCCAGTCGCCTCGTCATTATGTTTCCTTCACAAGTTCTAGACAAATACGTCGGTGAGCAAATCTTCCACGGTAGGCTGGGGGGCGTTTCTCGCGACTTCGACCGCCTCGTCGAACTCGCTGGCAATGCGTTGGGCGATCGCCTCCAGGACCGAATCGTCGGCAATACCCCGATCCCTCAGCACTTGGGCGAATCGGGGAATCGGATCCTTCTCGCTCCAGGCCGCGCGCTCCTCCTTCGGCTGATAGTGGCCCGGGTCGCGACGTGAGTGACCCGTCAGCCGATACGTCAGGAGTTCGAGAAACACGGGACCCGATCCCGCGCGACACTCTTCGACCGCCGCGCGCGCCGCCTCGTGGACCGCGACGACGTCGTTGCCGTCAAGTTGTTCGGTACGAATGCCGTAGCCGCCGGCAACCCGCCGAGCGATGTTCGTGTCGCGCATGACTTGCGAGATGTGGGTGCTCGCGCCGTACAGGTTGTTTTCACAGACGAAGACGGCCGGCAAGTTCCAGATTGCGGCCATGTTCACGCCTTCGTGGAAAGCGCCCTCGGCCACCGCGCCGTCGCCGAAGAAACTTACCGCCACCCGGTCGGTCTTCTGCATCTTGAACGCCAGGGCCATTCCCGCGGCAACCGGAATGCCTCCCCCGACAATGGCAATACCCGGGACCATTCCCTTCGCCATGTTGCCGACGTGCATGCTGCCTCCCTTGCCCTTGCAGCACCCCGTCGAGGCGCCGAACAACTCGCAGAGAAGCTCCTCGACCGTCAGCCCCTTGGCCAGGGCATGACCATGCCCGCGAAACGTCGAGGTGATGAAGTCGTCGTTTCGAAGCACGCTGCACACGCCGACGGCGGTCGCCTCCTGCCCCTGGCATTGGTGGATCGTGCCCGGCAAGGCGCCCTCGAGAAACATGAACTTGACGCTCTCCTCGAAATGGCGAATGCGAACCATGCGAGCGTAGAGGTCCAGAAGGAAATCAGGTGAATACTGCAACATGAATATTCTTTGCTCCAATAGTATTTGCTTTTCGACAAACGACTTCGGCGGACCTTTTCAGGCGGATTCCAATTCGCGCACAATGGCGTCGAGGAACTCGGCCGCATATCGGCCGCCGGCGACGCGATGGTCAACGCTCAACGCGAGCGTGCCGCAAGGCTCCACGCCCAACTGGCCGTCCTCTCGAACCACAACACATGGCGCGACCTTGCCGATGCCCAGGATCGCCGTTTCGGGCGGATTGATGATCGGCAAAAAGCACTCGACGTTGCACACGCCCAGATTGCTGATCGTCATCGCGGCGGGACGAATCATGCGGGCATCGGCATCACCGCCTCGCAACCGCTCGACGTTCGCTCGAATCTCGGCCGAAATCTCTTCGACCGACTTGTCGGCGGGCTCGACGACGGGAATCACGAACAGTTCTCCCGCGTGATCGATGGCCACGCCAACCGCGAGTGTCGCGAGCGGCACGAGTCGGTCGCCCTCAAGCCGTCGGCGAAAACGATCGAAGCGGCCCATCGCCCGGGCCACCGCGCGAACGAAGAAGGCGTCCCACGTCAATTTCACGCTCGCCGTCGCCTCGCGCCGCGCAAGGATCGCGCTCGCCTTGAACCGCGTCTGCAAGTAGAAGTGCGGTATCGTCTGTTTGCTCTCTTGCAGCCGTTTGCTGGCGGTTCGTTCCGCCACGGTCAAACGAACGCCCTCGTCGTAACCGGCCGGCGAGGCGGCGCCACGTTTGCGAGCGAACATCCCGCCCTTGGCGCCCTCGGCGACGCGCGGCGTCGATTCCACCGGAGGCGGGGACGTGCCCGCGGCCGACCGGTCGGACGCCGACGGCGCGGCTTCCGGCGCGGACCTCGTCATGGGGCTGCTTTTCGCGGTGTCCGCCACCTCAAAGACGGCGATCACGTCGCCCACCGACACCGCGTCGTCGACTTGCGAAACAATCTCGACGAGCACGCCGGAGACGACCGATTCAACCTCCATCGCGGCCTTGTCGGTCTCGACCTCCAGCAATGGTTGACCTCGATGGACCTTTTCGCCCGGCTCGACCATCCACCGGCCGATTCGGATTTCCGAATCGGTCGTCGCCAGGTCGGGCATTTTCAATTCGAAACGCATTTCATCCTTCCGTCGTGTAATGGTTCACGTCCAGTGGCCGACCGTCGATGAAGGCATCGGCTTGGTCCGGCGCGAAGATACCCTCGGTGGTTCCCACGGCCGTCGTCGCCGACGCGCCCAGGGCCGCCGCGAATCGAAGCGTTCGATCCATCGCCCAACCTCGCAGAACACCGGCAATCAATCCCGCGTCGAACGCATCACCCGATCCCGAAGGGTCGATACACTCGACTTCGTAGGCATCGGCCTTCCATCGTTCATTTCCCCGGGCGGCAATCGCTCCGTTGCGGCCCAGCGTGATGACCACGGTTCCGGCGCCAAGTTCCAAAAAAGTCTCGATTTGCCGATCGACGTACTTCGAACCGGTCAAACGCTCGGCCTCGTCGTCGTTCGGCAGGAAGTAGTCGATATGCGGCAGCAGCGGACGCAGTTCTTCGAGCCCATCGAAGTCGTTGGGAACCACCACGTCGACCACGGTCACTATTCCGCGCCCGCGGCAGTAGCTCAGTAGCTCGGCCAACTCGCGGGCGCGTATTGCCGGCATGGCGAAGAGGCCACCGAGATAGAATACCTTCAATCCATCAATCCACTCGCGACGAATTCGTCCGACGTCAAAAGCGGCGTTGGCCCCAAAACTGTGAATGAATCGTCTGTCTTGCCCCTCGATCAGTAAAATGACGGTTTTGCTGGTCGGATGCGTGCTGACCCGCGTGATTTGCGAGCAGCCCAATCCGGTCGATTTCAAGTGTCGCAGCACAACGTCCGCGTCATCGTCGTCGCCGACGCACCCGCATACGTCAACCGTGATGCCCTGCCTCGACAAACCGACAGCCACGTTGGCCGCGCATCCGCCGACCTTCATCGGCATCCGGTCGACGGCCAACAACTCGCCCTCGCGAGGCAAACGCGCGACCGGTCCGCAAAACGTGTCCGCGACGAGTATTCCCGCACAACCCACGTCAGCCATGAAATCACTTCCTTTCGACTGTCTCTTGGCCACCGCCCGGGAGCCGCTTGCGAGACGAGCTGGTCGTCCTCTCGACCATCCGGACGATGGCGCTGCAAGACTCTAACGGGACTCCCGACCGAAGTCGCGAAAACCGAACCGGATTCGGTGTCGCGCGAAACCGCATCACGACACCAGTTGAAGCGGGGCTAGTGTACCTCGCGTGCCAGTCGCTTGTCAAACAGATGGGACGGAGCCGGCGCGTTTCCGGGTATCTGCCAAGCCTTTCCGCGACACCCCAACCCGTCGATGCGTTCCAACACCGCGTCGCGGACCGCCAGACGCCCCGCGACCATGATGTCGGGTTCCTCGCCGAGTCCGAGAAGCTCGTGTGGATTGCTTCGCTCGCGCGGGAGGACCTCGCGCAGCACCGCCAAATAGCGTTGCTTCAAGTAGGTGCCGTAGTTTACTTTTCTCACGCCCAGGCTGATGGCCTCTTTCAGCGAGTTGGCGGCGATTCCCGTTCCCCCGTGCAAAACCAGCGGAATTCCCGCTCGATCACGGATGTTTGCGAGGCGTTTCAGGTCGAGACATCGGCCGTTCGCGCCGTGGACTTCGATATGCACGTTTCCGACGCTCACCGCCAGAAGATCGATGCCCGTCTCCTCGACAAAGCGTCCCGCGAGTTCCGGATTGGTCAGATCGCCGTTTCCTTCGACCGTGCCCGACGCGCCGCAAGGCAACTCGCCCAATTCCGCCTCGACGGCGGCGCCTCGCTGGTGGGCATAGGGAACGATTCGCCTCAGTTGATCCGCGTATTCCTCATAGGTCGCGGCTTCATCGATCGGAAGCACGAGATTGAAACCAAGATCGATCGCCTTTTCGACCCATTCCGGCTTCGAACATTCGTTGAAGACCAGTCCACACGGGACCTGCGCGGTCTCCGCCGCCGCCTTCGCCATGGCCGCCCAAACCGGCAACCGCTCGGCAGCCCGTCGCCCATCATGGCTCATGAAATCGCCGTTGTAGCCGATGATGATCGGCGACTGCGATTCCTCCGCGGCGTCGATCACGCCCATGATCGACTCGATATTCCAACCTTCAAAGTAACCGACGGCGTAACCGCCCTCTTCGCTTTGTTGAATTAATCGGTCGATGGATTCCAACGGCATTACAGAAGTCCTTTCTCGTTTCGATTGCCTTATCTTGCTCGAGCAAGAAGGTTCATAAAATAATTTCGTGTTGGGCTGTTGCTCAACGATCAATCGATGGTATAGAATGCGCCGCACTCGTTGTCGCGTTCGAAATGCGACGGACCGCGACGCCTTCCACTGTTCGATTCATCTTTTCGCGGAGACGTGCTCATGAATTGGGATCTGTTTTTTGGAATTCTTCTGGTGATCGCGGCCGGCGCGGGCACGGGAACGCTTGCCTGGCCGATGAAACTCATGCGAACGCTCCAGTTCGAACACTACTGGTTCGTCGCAATGCTGATAGGTCTCATCTTCATTCCTTGGTCCGTCGTTGCCATCACCGTCCCGGATTTCCTCGGCGCGTACGCCGAAGCGGGTTGGCGACCGCTCGTGCTCGCCAATGTGATTTCCATCTGTTGGGGCGTCGCAAACGTTCTTTTCGGTGTCTGTGTCCTCCGCATCGGCGCCGCGCTGACCGGAGCCATTCTCAGCGGCGTGGCCGTCGCGACCGGCGTCACGCTGCCCATGATTGTCAAGGGCAGCGGTCAGTTCAGCGAATCGCCGGGGTTGACCTCGCCGGCGGGCATCGCCATCCTCGCGGGCGTGGCGGTCATGATCACCGGTGTCGTCCTGTGCGCCGTTGCCGGGTTCGGTCGCGACAAAGTGCTTGCGACCGTCGACCGGGCCGCACGACCCGCCTCGGGCGGCTTCCTTGGCGGACTGATCATGTCGGTCATCGCCGGCGTTACCTCGACCGGCATCAGTCTCAGTTTCGTTTATGCTCAAAAGCCGATTCTCGACGCCGTCGAGTCGCGCGGCGCCGATCCGATCCCGGCCAACGTGGCGGTTTGGGCCGCCATCTTGTTCGGCGGTGCGTGCGTCAACCTCGCGTATCCCGCTTGGCTGATGACCAAGAACCGTTCCTGGAACATGCTCGCGGCATCGTGGCTTGACTTGGGGCTGGCCGCGGCCCTCGGCACCCAAATCATCGTTTCAATTATTCTGTTGGGTCGAGGAATGCTCTTCCTCGGGCCGCTCGGCGCTTCCGTCGGATTCGGTATCCAGCAGACCATGCAGGTGCTCGGCAACCAAGCCGTCGGCTTCCTCAGCGGCGAATGGCGCGGCATCCACGGACGACCTCTGCGACAAATGCTCGCCTCGGTCGCCGTTTTGATCCTGGCAGTCGTCGTTCTCGCCTTTGCGAACGCGCTCAGCGGGAAATAACACGAACCACGCGCCACCCGGACATGGACGGCCAATTCCTTGGCTTCCAGAATTCACTGGAAGACGCCGATGCTCGACAGGAACTCGCCAGCGACATCCCGATCAACATGACCGTCTGAGCGTTGACTATAGTACCGCCAGTCAGCGCCCTTACTCAGACGGCCATGTTGGCCGCGATCTCGCTCGCCTTGTGAAAACACGAAGGCTCGCCAAACCTTCGGACCGAGGAGTCCGCTTCCCGAGAACCAAGAGCACGCTCTTGCCCTCAACCTCTGCCTTGAAGTATGACGTGAATGTCGCCGATCGCAATGAGCGATCGGCTCAATCTTATTGATCGTTTGGCTCACAGCGGCGCGGCAGACAAGAGAGACACGGACACGGTCGCCCACGCGCGTACCGCGACGGCCTTTTCAATGCTTTCGACGACAAAGGCAAGCAGGTCGCCGGGAACGAGATCACACGGTGTCACGCCGTCGGATCTTCCATCGGTTCAAATCGAGAGTGGCTTCCCATGATCCCATGACCCAAGTGGGCAGATCGAATAATCGCCAGTCGTCGCGGACGAGCGATTCGGAGTAGGCGATGGTCAATTCAAGCCTCTTTCCAGCTTCGACGGAATCTCGCCCATCGTATGATATGAACTCGTCACCCCGGACGGTTCGATAGGTCGCGTCACCGTTTATCCGCCGTGAAATCGATGTCAAACGTGCTCGTCCCGCTGGAGGTTTCCAGGGACAGTTCCATTCCACCCGACGGCAAGTCTCGCAGCAGGCGAACCTTGTTGGCGAGCCGGGCCGTCTCGGCGCGCGGTTGCCTCGCGAAGACGACTACGGCCGAACGCCCGAACCACTCACCCCGCTTGACCTCATGGGTTCGTCTTTCCGTCAGAAAGAACCTCTCGGCGGCAATCTCCCGTGGAAGCGGATCGATGGAGACGAAACCGACGTGGTCGCTCATGTTTAGCCATCGCTCGCCACGATACTGGCGGACGGGCTTCTCGAAGCCGGGCGGGGCCGCGGCCCGCAACGGAAAAAGCGGCTCGATCGTCACCGACGCGTCTTGGTCCGCGCGAAAGACGGTCGCATATACGGTCGCCTCGTCGGGCAGGGACCAGACGGTCACGTATTGCGTCACTCCGCCGGGCCACTCCTTGCGGTAGCTGACTCGCATCCCCTCTCCGTTGTGCGTCTTGACCGCCTCGCGAAACGTGACCGCACCCGCCTGATTCTCCAGTCGGTCATCGCGGACAAATCGCATCTCGCGAATCTGCGCGTTGCGCGGCCGATCGGGGTATTGCGGATCGTGAGCAGCGGTTATCAATACCCGAAAGACACGCGATGTTGTCTCCGGAATGGCGAAAACCTGTCGAGAGTTGTGCGTCGCCTCGAACTCATCCAGGGTTGTGAACCGCTTGCCGTCTTCCGAACTCTGGACGACGAGCTTTCGCGGGCCGTACCGTTCGCGCGGCTGCAACACGAGACGTGATGCGGTGACGGGCTTTTCATGCGTGAATTGAACCCAATCTGGCCGCTCGGCGCTCGGACCCTCACCCGGCGTGCCGCCGCCAGGACCCGACACCCAGAATGTCTCCGGATCGCCGTCGACCACGTTGATCGCGGGATGGCTCGGATTCTCGTATCGCGAACGAACCGAAGGCGGATTGAGCGGAACGGACGTCAACGCCGCGCATCCGCTGTTGCGATCGTAGGGAAAGAAGAAGGGCGGATCGGTAAACGTTGTGTTTTCCTCGGGCAGAACGTAAATCGGCTGAAACCGAGGATGCCAGGAAACGCTGACGCACTTCTTTGCGTTTCGGTGAATGGCCACGCGAACGAATGGATAAACGTACGCTCCGTGCGAACCTCGCTCGGCCTCGTCGAAGTCGATCGCCGGCGGCGGGGTGAAATGCTTGTGCATCAGGTAGCAGAAGGCCCAGCGTTTCGGCTTGACCGTCTGGTTGCCGAAGTCGAGCGAGGTCGAACTCGATTCGCCAAGGTCGCCCGAGCCCACGGCGAGCTGCCGGCGATAGATCATCTGGAGGGCGCGACTTTCGAACGCCCCGGCCGCCGCGTTTTGCCGGCAGCAGTGCAGCCAGCAAAGGTATTCCATCGAGGAATAGACCTTCCACGACCAGTCCTGCCCGGTGGGGTACAGAATGTCGCCGTCCCACAGAAACAGCGAACGGGTCACGTCACGCCACATGCGATCGGCGTGATGGGCATAGGCCTCGGGCACGGGCCGGCCGAAGACGCGATACGCCAACGCCCCCTCGCCGAACTGCTGCGTACTGCACTGATAGCCGACGCTCCACATGTGATGGTTTTCGATGGTCAGGTCGGGATAGACATTTTCCGAGACAATCCAATCGGCAAGCGGCCGACCGTCGACCAACTCGGTCGCACGTGCGTCGTCCTTCGTGCTCAGGGCGTTGACGGCCCATTTCTTACAGAGCTCGTCCCACCGCGCCGCGCGCGGATGATCGGCGTACTTGTTCGCGGCGAACGCCAACAGGGGAGTGTTCCAGGTGCAATCCTCCGACTGCGTATTGCCCTGGTTGCCGCTGGGTATCTTCTTTTCCAGGTGGTCGGCCTCTTTCCACGTGAGTTCTCGCACCAAGGCGAGCGTGTCCTCGTCGAGGTGCTTCTCGCGCAAGTGAGCAGCCCAGACGAGGCCGATCATGCCGAGCGACGATTGCCACGACGGGCCGCCCCAGACGTGCTTGGCTGCCTTGTGCCGGCTCGAATTCTTGTTGGCCATGCACACCGTTCGCAATGCGCGGCGAAGATGGTCTTCGAGTCGTTCCCGGGGGATGTCGTAAATCGAAAAACTCCGCCGATCGGGAAACTCCTCAAGCAACACCGCGTAGGCCAGGCAGAGGTTGCTGTTGCCTCGGGGCCAATCGACGCCGCGGCCGGCCGCCTCGAAGTAGCCGCCGTCGGGCTCTTGCTCGTCGCTTTCAACGAACTTGCCCAGGTGCTCGCTCCATCCGACAAAGTTCTCGATCAGCCGAAGATAGACCTCCCGCATCCGCTCGGGGCGGAGCATTTCGGCTTGAAGCGAGAATGCGCCGTCACGAAGCCGTGGCGGCTGGCCCTTCGCCACGGGCGGCGAGAAAGAGGCGGACAAAAACAGTAACGCGAAGATCGCGAGACGAATCGGGCTCATGGATGACTCACTTGGTCGTCAGTGATGTCCAGGGGTATGGTGTGGAGGGTGTCGGCAACGATCAGTCTTCTTCAATAAACGGTTTGCCGCCTTCCCAGGTCAATTCTATCACAAGCGAATCGGTCGTTCCATCCACCATCGTGGTGATGTATCCGTGCGATGTTCCCAGATTGGCATTCAGATCGATCGGGACGTAGTACGTCGTGCCGCCGGTCAGCGGCACATCGGTATGGACGGCCATGGCCGGTAACAGGCTACTCGAGTCATTGCCGTTGACAACGACCACTCCGATTGGATGCGCTCGGGGCATTACCCCCGGCTTGAGTATAGCCATGAACCTGCCAGGAGGAATTATTCGGCGCGGTATTCGCGCCGGCGGAACCGTCGAAAAGCCGATAGCGGTCGGCAGCGGCGTCACCGAAAGTCGTGTCGAGCCTTTCGTCGAGACGAAAATGAAACTCGATGACTCAAGTCGCCGACACGACCGACCGCGTTAGCTCGCGACCCAATGCGTAACGATAGTCGGTGTCCGTACCCGTCACCGCGAGCGAAGTGCTTAAATAGAGACCGCCCCCCGGGTCCGGTTCGTCGTGGCCGCGATCGGACGGCATGACGACATTGTTCGTGGGCGTGTCAGCAGTCGTGACGTTGCGATTCTGGACCCATCCCTTATCACAGCCACCCCCTGACATGCCCGAAAAAGCAGCCACCTTTCGGTGTGACGAATGTGCCTTCTATCGACTCATGCACTGCAAACCACCGTTGTCAGGGTGACAGGGGTGGCGTGTTTGACCCCTGAATCACAAAACTGCCGTGGCGAGTTTTTTCGACTCAAGGGTTGCCGGCACTCTTCGAGCCGGGAGCATCGAGCCCTCGAACGTCGACTGTCTTGATTAAACGAATCGTCTCGCCCGAGACGGGCTTCTTCGCCTCGAAGCCGTTGAGTCTCAGGCCCTTGACGTCGTCGCAGACCAACGCAGGTCGATGTTCGGGCTGCTCGTAGTCGAGAAAAACATTGTCGAATCGGATGTTGCGAACATGACGGCAGTAAAAGCCGTAGGCCGGCAGAGTTCCGAACATGCCGTATTCGGGATAGCGGGCTTCCTGCTGGGGCACCTCGCGATCGACAAGCTCGGGACCGCCTCCTCCCGCATACGTGATACGGATGTTTTGCAGGATGACGTTCTCAATGGGATGGTCGGCCAAACCCGCGATCGCGCAACCCGTCTTGTCCACCCCAGTGGCGACGACGTTGCTGATGGTGACGTCGCGCAGCGACCCGACCCCGGGGCGCTGCGTTCCCTCTCCGCTGGAATCGGCGGTGAAAGGCCCGCCCGATCCTCGGACTTGCGTCGCCAAATAGGGACGAGCTCGGTTGCCGAGGCGGATGAAGATCGCGCTGCGAGTGTTGTTTATGGTGATGTTCGACACCACGACGCGCTCCAGTTTGCCTCCGTCGACCAACTCCAGGGCGATTCCGCTCAAGCGAGTGTCGTACACCACGCAGTTCGAGAACACAATGTCCTGGAATCCTCCTACCGACTCCGTTCCCAACTTCAGTCCGTTGCACAAACTCCTTAGCGTGCAGTTGGTGACCGTCACGCGACGGCATGGGCGCGGGGTGGTGCTCTTGAGCACGATGGCGTCGTCCTCGGCTACGATGTCGCAGTTGGCGATGCGCACGCGATCGCACGAATCGATGTCGATCCCGTCGTTGTTCTTGTTGTCGAGGCTGTATACGGTGATTCCGTCGATAAGTAGATTCTCGCAGCCGAGATAGTGCTGGACCCACATGGCCGAGTTTCGCAAGGTGACGTCGCGCACGGCCACGTTCTTGCAATCGATCATTCGCATCAGATACGGCCGTTTCTTATAAGGTTGTCGCTGGAAGACCGCGTCGCCTCCCTGGCCGTCGATGACACCCCGTCCGGTGATCGCCGCATCGTGGACGCGCTCGGCGTAGATAAGGGATTTGTCGACGTAGTTGACGTCGGTGTAAGACCGGAACGCCGGCGTTTGCGGCGGGTAGTCGTTCAGGTCGGTGCTTCCCAGAATCACCGACCCCGCGTCGAGATGGAGTGTGACACGGTCGCGGAGAAAGATCGTCCCGGTGAGGTACTTTCCGGCTGGAAAGTGGACCGTTCCACCGCCGGCGGCCGAGCAGGCGTCGATCGCTTTCTGCAACGCGGTCGTCGTGAGCGTTTCGCCGTCGGCCACGGCACCGTATTCCGTCACGCAATAGGCACGCGCCGGATCTGCGGCCGAAACAAGACCGGACGAGAACAACAGGGAAAGAACGGCCAATGACCCGATCAGGTGGAGGCGTCGGTCAACTCGATTCAGAAACATGGTAGTCTCCAGTTCATTCGGTGCGAATGGCGTTGCCTTTCGTACACGACCATTTGCGGAAGATAGTCGTTTGTCTCGTCGTTCCCCATCACGCGATATGCGTGTCGCCGGCTCTTGCCTGCATCATTTTGGGCGCGGAGTGATGTGAGTGCCGTGACGGCGAGGCACTCGCGGAACGTCGCCGGCGCACTGTATCGTAGAAACACAAGACATTCTCGATCGGCGTGTCCGGTTGGATGAAATGGCTCGGGGCGATGATGAAACCGCCGTCCTCGCCCACTTCATCCATCAAACGGTCGACCTCGGCCTCGATTTCAGGGACGTTCGCCGCTTGAAGCCAGCCCTGGACGTCGACCGCGCCGTGCAGCGTAATGCGGTCGCCGAAGTCCTTCTTGAGCAGATAGGGGTCCATTCCCTCGGCGCGCGCTTGGATGGTCTGAAGCGAATCCATCCCGCATTCGATGAATCGCGGCAGCAATGCCCTGCTCGATCCGCAACAATGGTGCGTCACCTTGGCGCCGTGGGAATGCACCATGTCGAAAAACTCTTTCTTCTTGGTGGCAAACAGGTTGTCGAACGTCGCCGGCGAGATCAGGGGGCCTCGCTGGGAGCCGAAATCGTCGCCGCAGAGAACCAGGTCGATGCGTCCCTTGGCCGCTTCCAGGGTCCGGTCGATGTGTTCCATGTAAAAAGCGTGACGGCGCTCGACGAGAAAGAGAAACACCGGGTCTTCCAATGCAATGTCGACCAAGACTTGCTCGACTCCCCTGCCGAACGCAACGCCGTTGATGAAGTCCTGGACGTGAAAATCGCCGGTCGCAACGGCCATGTCGGGGTACTCTCGGCAGAGAGCGGGAACGGCATCGTAATCGTACCAGTCGGGACTGGGCCACGCAAACGCGGCGGCTTGCTCGACCGATTCCCATGCCGCGTAGGGCGTGCCGACCGGTTCGGCGTATTCGCCATACTCGTTCGCCATCGGCCGGCGACGCACGCCCCAAATGTTCATCACCGATCCATCGTCGAAGGTTGGAAGCGAGGGACCCGCGTACGGAGCGTTGATGTAGCGAATGTCCGTCCCAAGGCACTCCCCGACCGCATTGCGATCCAAAATGCCCGGATGGACCACGGCGCGGCCGTTAAGCCCAAAGTGCCGGACAAGCCGTTCGTGGATCTCCGGGGTGGCGAAGTAGTCGCAAGGTGTATGGTCCGGCTGAACGTGGTGGAACGCGGCCAACACGCGGTCTCGAGAGGTCAACACGTTGAAACAACCCTTTCAAGGCAATCGGATTCGCATGGCTCTTTCGGTGCGGCCCCAGGTGACACGCACTGTACAGTTCTAGCGTAACTTGGCGGAGAAGCGTGGAAAAGACTGGTTTTGCGAAAAGAATGTTCATTATGCGCAGAATTATGGGGGGAATCGGGTATAATTTAGGGGGAACGTGTTAGGTTAATGGGGACGGCACGGAGCCGGACAAACGTTGGAGCCAAGGCGAGCAGATGAACCAAACCACTCAAGTCGCGCTGATGTTTCCCGCGAGAATTTCGCACCTTGAAGCGTCGGCCCAAGGCATTGCGGAATTCGCTCGCCGCCATGGTGGCTGGACGTTCATCATGCGACCCGATACGTTCACGGTTTCGCTACGGAGCCTTCAAGGTTGGAACGGAAGCGGCGCGATTGCGCTGATCGAGGACGATTCGGAGGCGGCCGCGGCCAAGGAACTCGATATTCCCGTCGTGAACCTCTCGGGCGCTCTCCGCGACGCTGGCCTTCCCCGCGTCACCGTCGACAACGAGGCGGTTGGCCGACTCGCGGCCGACCACTTGTTGCAGTGTGGTTTTCGCAGGTTTGCCTTCTACGGCACGGACTATATGTGGTATTCGCAGTTGCGCCGTCGAGGATTCGTTGAGACGCTCATGGACCAGGGATATGGGTGCGAGATCTACGCCACGCGAAGCGATCTGCGAAGCGGTCAACCGTGGCATTATGGCCAGAAGGACTTGGAGAGATGGCTCGCGACTCTCGAAACGCCGATCGGGCTCTTGGCCTGCGACGATCACCGCGCGAGGATGGTCAGCGAGGCATGCTCTCGACTCGGCTTGAATGTTCCCAACCACGTGGGGATTCTTGGCGTTGACAACGAGCAGCTCATCTGCGAGTTCTGCGTGCCGCCGTTGAGCAGCATCGCTCGCAGCAATTTCGACGTCGGCTTCGAGGCCGCCGCGCTGTTGAGTCGAATCATGGCCGGACAGTCGCCGCCGGCGAGCGACGTCCTGATTCCGCCCGAGGGGGTTGTTCGGCGTCACTCGACCGACATCGTCGGCGTGGATGATCCCTATGTCGCCGCGGCGGTTCGGTTCATTCGCGAAAACCTCGACAAACAATTCGGCGTCAAGCAGTTGGCCGCGCATGTGTCCGTATCGCGACGATGTCTTGAACAAGGGTTTCGGACTCAACTCGACTGCACGCCCTACGAGTATTTGTGCCGCCTGAGAATCGAGCGGGCCAAGCAACTGCTCGCCGGGTCGGGCCGTATGAAGATCAGCCATGTCGCGCGGGCGTGCGGGTTCAATAATCCCCTGCAACTCCGCCGCGCGTTCAAGCGATCGACCGGCAGCACGCCGCAACGATTCCGAGAGGAGCCGTGAACGGTCGCCTCGTGCCCGGGCCGGATTGCCGTCGTGGGGAGACTACTCGTCGCGGAACGTTCGGCGGTACTTCAGGGCAGTCATGCCGACGTGCTTCCGAAAGACCTCGCAGAAGTATTTCGACTCGGCAAATCCGGATCGCTCGGCGATTGCGCCGACGGCGTAGTCCGTTTCGGCCAGCAAGAGCTTGGCGCGATTGAGCTTCACTCGCGTGATTTCGGCCTTGATCGTGCGGCCGACGGCTTTTTGGAATCGGCGTTCCAGCGTGCTTGGCGATTGTTCGGCCCGAGCGACGACGTCACGGACTCGGATTCCGCGCGTGGCGTACTTGCGAACATAGCGGACGGCGGCGGCCAGGTCCTGGTCGTCGATGGCGAGCATGTCGGTCGATCGGCGCGCGGCGATTCCGCGCGGTGGGCCGAGGTAGCGGGTCATCGAATCGGGCTTCTCGTCCTTCATCAGCCGATCCAGCAGTTCCGCCGCGGCATATCCGACGCGACTCGGATTGACGTCGATGCTCGTCAGCGTGGGCGTGCATAAGTTGCACAGACACGGATCGTTGTCGACGCTGATGACGGCCGCCTGGTCGGGAACGGTCAAGTCGACGCGGCGGCACGCGTCGAGAACTTGTTGACCGCGATCGTCATGGCAGGTCATGATTCCCACCGGCTTCGGCAGCTTCCCCAGCCAATCGGCGAGATCCTTCTGCTGATCTTCCCAGGTGGCGTTGTGTGTCTCCAGGTGCTCGCCCAGCCAAATGTCGCACGAGCGACCGTCTCGCTCGACAAAACGGCGAAACGAGTCGCAGCGGAAATCCTGGTTGGGATTTTCGCCGCGAGGAGTCCCGCAGAAAGCGAAATGCCGCAATCCCGCGTCTCGGAGGTGTTCATACGCCAGCTTCGCGATCGGCGTGTTGTCAAGGCCGACAAACGGGATGCCCGGCACCGACAGCGCGCCGCGAACGTCCACGGCCGGTATTCCGGTTGCGACGATGGTGTCGGCCATTCCGGAGTCGTTGATGCGAGCCAGTATGCCGTCTCCCTTCCATCCAGCAAGCCATTGGGGCGGTGGGTCGTCCAGCCCCCGAGGCTCGAAATACATCGACCAATTCTCATGCTCTTGCTGGTACCGGGCGATGCCGCGCAGAAGTCCGCGAGCGTATTCGCGCGACGTCTCGATCAGTAACGCAACATGAAGACTGGCTGCCATGGATCCGCGACGGAACGAGAATAATGATGCTGGGTATGGTGATCAATAGGCCGCGGTGGAGTAATCCGTGTCAACGCCAAGACAAGCGCGCTCCTGCTAAAGGGTACCCCAAGTGCCCGGGCAGGGATACCATAAAAACGGCATTATCTTCCGTAAAAACGGATTGTGGATTGGTTCTAGCATCGCGAGAATAGAATTGTCGGCGTATCGTCCGGTTCGAGGGCCGATCCCGGCCGCCAGCGCGACCCGCGCCGCCCTGGAAAAGACAAGCGGGCAAGTCATTTTGGCGTCTGTGCCGAGGCAGCGACGCCCAAGATCCATGGGAAATCCGTGGTCGGAGAGGACCTATCATGTTTCAACCAGCCACGTTGCCGCACGGTCGATTGGGTCGAAGAGCCTTTCTGGCGGGCTCGCTCGCGGCCACGGCCGCGGCGCTTGCTCCGCGAGGCATGGCCTTGACCGCCGAACCGGCGAGGCCGACACCCACCTTCTGTGCGTTTATCAAGTTCGTTCAGTCGCTCGGTTACGAGGAGATGGCGGCTCGGATCGCCGAACTCGGCTTCGACGGCATCGAGTCGACGGTGCGGCGAGGGGGGCACGTTCTTCCGCAACGCGTCGAGGAAGACCTGCCTCGTCAGGTCGAGGCCGTCCGAAAGCACGGCATGGACGTCACGATCATGACGACCGACGTGCTGGGGCTCGACGATCCGTTGACCGAGAAGGTGTTGCGAACCGCGGCGAAGCTGGGCATCAAGAAGTATCGGATGAGCTTCTATCGCTACTCCCCGAAGCGGAGCGTCATGGCCCAACTCGACGAAATACGCCCGCGGCTTCTCGACCTGGCCGCGTTCAATCGCGAGCTTGGCCTGACGGCCGTCTATCAGAACCACTCGGGAAGCATTTACGTGGGGGCGCCCATTTGGGATTTGCACTATTTGTTCAAGGGAATCTCGGCCGACGACGTGGGCATCGCCTTCGATATACGTCATGCGACTGTTGAAGGCGGACTTTCGTGGCCCATTCAATATGACATAATGAAGCCCCACATCGGAGCCGTGTTCGTGAAGGATTTTGCCTGGAACGGAACCAAAGTCGAGAACATTGCTCTTGGCAAGGGAAGAGTCGAAAGGAAATTCTTCCAAATGCACGCGAAGTCCGGGATACACGTTCCCTACTCCGTGCATGTCGAGTACCTCGGCCAGGCCGGCGTCGAGGAAAACCTAGCCGCGCTGAAAACGGATTTGAAGACGCTTCAATCCTGGCTTC
>DOEZ01000393.1 GCA_003532715.1 Planctomycetaceae bacterium | reverse complement strand
TCTCGAAGGAACGGCGAGAACCGGCCCGGCGCCGTTTTTTCGAAGAGCGGGCGGATCGACGGAGTCTCAAAAGGAGAACCGAGGTATGTTCCTATCTCTTAGCACGTCGCGGTTCGCCGTTTCGAGGCGGGAAAACGCCGCCAGATCGGCGCGGCGTCGCGGTTTTACGCTCGTCGAACTCCTGGTGGTTATCGCGATNNCCGTGCAGGCGGCGCGCGAGGCGGCGCGGCGCATGACCTGCTCGAATCATCTCAAGCAGATCGGCGTGGCGCTGCACTCGTACCATTCGAGCCATGGCGTATTGCCCTTCGCCTCGGGCTACACGATCACGATTGCCGGAACCTGGGTCTCGTTCATCCTGCCCCAGTTGGAACAGCAGGCCGTCTACGACCAAATCAATTTTTCGAAGCGGCTGAGCGATACGGCGAATTACCAGGCCGTGACGACACCCATCGACGCATTCATCTGTCCGAGCGACCCGGCCTCGTCCGAACCCATCTTCAAGAACCGCGACAGCCGCGTCGCGCTGATGAATCCTCCGACGGCGCTGGGCCTGTGGTATCCCGCCTCGATGGGGCCAACGCATCCCGACAGTTGCGTGTTCTGTCCGCTGCCGAAGGCCGGTGCTTCGAGCGCGAACAGCTATTGCTGCCAAGGTTGGAATTTCGGTTCGCAGAGTCCCGATGACAACTCGGTCGGCATGTTCGGCCGATATCCCATCGGGCGGCGTTTCGGCGAAGTGACCGATGGCTTGTCGAACACGATCGCCGCGGGCGAGACCCTGCCCGGCGAATGCGTGTACAATTGCGCGTACTGCAGTAATTTTCCGTTGGCCAGCACGACAATCCCGGTTAATACGTTTGAGCACTGCACGATGGCGGGCGGCATCTACTACCGGGCCTGCGGCTTCAAGAGCCTTCATCCCGGCGGCGCGCAGTTCCTCATGGGCGACGCGAGCGTTCACTTCTTTCCGGAATTCATCGACTATCGGTTGTTCAACGAGTTGGGAACCATCGCCGGTGGCGAGATGGCAAGTCTGGCGAGTATCGAGTAAGTCGCCCTCCAGAAGGCCAAGTTTCATGAATAATACGACTCGCCTTTCACGACGAAGTTTTCTTCGAACGACCGGCGCGAGCGGTCTTGTCGGCGGCCTCGCGGCAAAAAGCTACGCGGCCGTCGTCGGCGCGAACGAGCGGATTCGCGTTGGCCTGATCGGTGGCGGCGTTATCGCCCAAAGCCACGTGAACGCCTTCAATGTTCTTCGCAAGAGCGGCCGCTTCGAGCCGATCGCTGTCGCCGATTGTTGGAAAACGCGGGCCATGCAGGCCGTGAAGAAACTGGATTTGCCCGAATCGCGCGCCGTCATCGACTATCGAAGAATCCTCGACAATAAGGAGGTCGACTACGTGACGGTCGCCGCGCCCGAGCATCAGCACGGGCCCATGACGCTCGCGGCGCTCGAGGCGGGAAAGGCGGTCTACTGCGAAAAACCAATGACCCGCACCATTCCCGAGGCGCAATCCGTGGTCAGGAAGCAGAAGGAGACTGGACTGCCGGTGCAGGTGGGCATTCAGGGGATGTCGGACGACACCTACGAGTCGGCGGCCCAGGCGATTCGCGATGGCGTGCTGGGGCAAGTCGTCCAAGCCCAAATCGATTACGTGCGACGCTACGGCGCACAGGGGCCGTGGCGCCGTCCGGATCTGGTGGAGAGGCATGTTGACAAGCCGGCTGATCTCGACTGGAACGCTTGGTTGGGACAAACACCTAATGTTCCCTGGGACCCCCGTCGCTATTTTGAGTGGCAGAACTTCTGGGACTATTCGGGCGGCGTCAGCACGGGGTTGTTCGTTCATCGGATCACGCGGATCATCAAGGCCTGCGACTTGAGCCTGCCGCGACGCGTCGTGGGAATGGGAGGCATTTGGCTTTGGCCCGACGGTCGGGAGACTCCCGACAATTTCGAGATGCTCTGTGAGTATCCGCGCGGAATGACGGTTTACGTGCTTGGCACGATGGGCAATCGCGTGGGGGTCGACCATTTGATTCGAGGTCATCGGGGCACGATGTACTTCACGGGCAAGGGCTGGGTGGCCAAGGACAAGGAGGGCGAGGTTTTGGCCGAGCACAGATCGACCGGCGCCGAGGACATCCTGCTGCATCACATGAATCTGCACCATCATTTGCGAAACGGCGAGGAGTTGCACTGTCCGGCTGAATTGGGCCTGGCAGGCGTAGCCCCTGTCTGCATGGCCTTGGACTCGTGGCGGACCGGTCGCATGATGGCTTGGAATGAGGAAAAGCAAGAAGTCGTTCCAGCCGACACGGCGCCGTTTGATCCGTATCTGGAGACGAAGGCGTAGGCAGTCATCGACGAACGTCGAATGCGAGAAGAGTTTCACGGGGAAGGGAGGAAATGTCGAATTCATTCCAACTAATTTGCGAAAACTTCACGGCGCGGCCAACTGGAATCATCGCGGCCGTGCTTATGCTGGCCGTGCTGGCCGGCGGTTGCGGTCCGTCGGGGCCAAAGCGAGTCAAGGTGGAGGGCAAGGTGACATTCAACGGGTCACCGCCGCCGGCGGACGGCTCGTTTTACTTCGCGCCGTCGAAGCCAGCTCCCGGCTTTCCGGCCCGACCGGCCTATGCCACGTTCAGCATGGGTGACGGCACGTTTGTTGTCGGCTCGGTGAAATCGGACGACGGCCTTGTCCCGGGAGTCTACCGGGTCACGCTTGAGTGCTGGAGGCAGCAACCCAGTGCCGACGGTACGCCCGGCAGAAGCCACGTTCCGGAGGGCTACATTCCGCCCGAACTGGAGATCAAGGTCGACGAATCCGGTCCGATCCGTTTCGATTTCGATGTCGCGGCCGGTGGATGAGGCCGCGGTTTCCGCGAAGTCCGCGATTTCTAATGCGACCCTTTGACGATACAATGGATACGCAACGCATTCTTCGGATGTTGTTTGAGGAACGGATCGAGACAACGTTACCTCCTTGGCCACGCGGCTTTCCTTGCCCCGACCCCTACCTGTTTACGGCCGTAAACGATCACGCAAACAATACCCCACCAAAGAAAATTAACGATGGCCCCCATGCTTCGAACGCGAGAGGAAGAAACAAGTAACAAATGACGACGCCACGTGAGATTATCCGTCGAGCCATTGCGTTCGAGAATCCGCCTCGTCAGCCTTTCTGGCAACATTGGAACCACAAGATGCCGGGCTTTCCGGACGACGTCTGCAATATATGGGAGATGGACCGGCAAGAGGCGGGGTGGTTCTTCGACAATCCGGCTCCCGATGATTGGGGCTGTGTTTGGAGCGCCACGGAGCAGAAGAACATCGGCCAGGTGATTGAATGCCCGCTGGAGGACTGGTCGGCGCTGGAGCGGATGCCCGAACCGACTACGCCGGCAACGGCGGAGCTTACTACCAGATGGGCGGCAATGCCTTTCAGTTCACGGGTCCGCCGACCTTGGCGGACGGCGATCGCGAGGCGTGGTGGAACATCAACATGTCGTGGTGGGTAAAGGATATGACGGGCACCTGCTTCGTGCGAAGTCAACTCAAGCTGACGGATATCGCGGACGGCACGAGCAATACGTATCTGGCCGGCGAAAAGCCACTGAAGGTCGATTTTTATGAAACCGGCCAAGCGCCCAACGATAATCAGAGCATGTACTCAGGATATGACTGGGACACGATCCGCTATGCCGACACGGTCATCACCATCAAGCCGGACTACCAGATAACGGGTTCGGACCTCAGTCTATTGTATTATTGCTTTGGAAGCGCTCACACCACTTGCTGCCATTTTGTTTTCTGCGACGGATCGGTTCACCGCATTGGATATGAAATCAACCCCGTGATTCATGCCCGACTTGCCAATCGCCAGGACGGAATGGTGGTTGACCGAAGAGATTTTGCGCCCTGATCCTTCCTCGCGGACTTTCAGCGGATCGTCTCGTGTGGGACGCATGCCGCTTCGTTGCTTCGAATATCAGTATACCGTTCAGCCGCCTGATTCCGAGTGAGAGAGCGAATGAAGATCTCGCGGTTTCCGGCCAGTAAACTTGGGAGCGTGTCATGAACCGTCGAAAAGTAATCCTTCTTATTCTCTTTTTGACGCCGTCCTTGTTGAGGGCCGAGGCGACCAAGGTTCCCTTTCCGCGGGCATTGGAGGCGGCCGCCATTTCGGTCCCTCGCCTGGACGACATACACGAATGCGCGCTAATCGTCGGCAACGGCGACATCAACGCGCTGGTGTACCAAGAGGGTAATCAACTGCTGATTCGAATCACCAAGAACGACGTATGGGATGCGCGACTGCCGACCGAAAACGATCCGCCGCTGCCGACGCTCAAACGACTGAAGGAACTCGGCGGCAGCGGCGAGTGGCCGAACAAGGGATGGATCGTCCCCGAAGGTTATCGATTCCGCGGGCGCGACAGTTACCATGCGTTTCCCTACCCGTGTCCACGTGCGTGCGCCGTTGTCGAGATCGTTCTGCCGGACTCGGGTTCCATGAAAGGGGGGGCCGATTCCGCCACGGCCGTGCCGCCGCTTTCGGCGCGGCTCGATCTTACCCGCGCTTGCGCCGAGGTGTTCGACGGCCGCTCGAAGGAACCGATCGTCACGATTCGCGCCCTGGCCGGGCTTAACGCCCTTCTTATCGGCACCCGATACGAAGCGAGGCTGAAGCCCGTTCTCTCCGACGACTTGCCCGCGGCGACCTCCGGAGCCGAGGGTGATACAACCTGGATTCATCAGGCTATTCCCGGCGACCTCGATTGGCCGGGCATGGATTTCGCCGCGGCGCTTGCTCAAGGCGACGGCCATAAGACGATCGCGGTCGTCACGTCGCGCGAGTCACAACAGACGCGGGCTGACGCTGTCGCCCTAACCGAAAAGACGCGTGCCGCACAGCCGAAAAAACTGATCGGCTCGCACGAGGACGCCTGGCGCGAGTTCTGGTCGGCCTCGGGCATCTCGATCGACAACGAGGTGCTTCAAGACGCGTGGTATCGAAATCTCTACTTCCTGCGTTGCGTGAGCAAGCCGGGCGTCATCTGTCCCGGCCTGTTCGCCGGCCTGGTCGACGACAAGCCCGCCTGGCACGGCGATTACCATACGAACTACAATGTCCAGCAGAACTTCTGGGGCTGCCTCGCGGCGAACCACGTCGAACTGATGGAGCCGTACGAACGGCTGATCAACGAGTATTTGCCTCGGGGCAAATGGCTCGCCCGCCAAATGTACGACTGCGGTGGCGCGCAGTATTCGCTGACGATGTTTTCATACGAGCCGCCGTATCCCGAACGATGTCGCAGCCGCAACGGCCGGCAGTTCATTCATCACGTATGGAGCATGACGCTTGGACTGGGGAGTTTCGCCGTCCAGCCGCTCTGGTGGTCGTACAAGTATCAGCCCGATCGCGAACGCCTGGAGAAGTGGGTCTATCCGCCGTTGCGCGAGGCGGCCTTGTTCGGGCTCGATTTCATGGATACGTGCGATCGGGACAAGGGCGGCAAGGTCGTGCTCGGCCCGACTATCTCGCCGGAGCACTGGGGCTGGACCGACGGTTTCAAGCGGAACCGCAATTGCACGTTCGACATTGCCGTGTTTCGTTTCACTTTTCAGGCGTTCCTCGAAGCGACCGAGATTCTGGACCGCGATCATGATCTGGCCCGGCGGTGTCGCGAATACCTGAAGCGGCTGCCCGACTACCCCGTCAACACGACACTGCGCGATCGGCCGTTCGTGGTCGACGTTCAAGACGCGCCGCCGGTTGTCTACAATGTGGCGGTGCCGGCGGTGCCGGTGTTTCCGGGCGATTTGGTCACGTTTCTGTCGCTGTCCGACGAGATCAGGTTGTTCCGCGACACGGTCGAGGGCGTCCAGTGGAACGGCAACAATTCGTTGATCATCCTGGGCGTCGCTCGCGCGCGGCTCGGCATGTCCGGCACCGACCGGTGGCTGTTGGACGAATTTCACAAGCGATTGCGTCCCAACGGCACGCTTCGTTTCAATCCCCAGAAGGACCATGCCTACAACAAGTTCGGCCATTATGTCG
>DOEZ01000675.1 GCA_003532715.1 Planctomycetaceae bacterium | reverse complement strand
GTTGCCCGATGGACGTAAGTCCTCGTCCGTGAACATCATCAAGTATGTGGACGACAACACGTCTACCTGGCAATCCGTCAACCGCCAGGCGGGCGGCGAACTGCTGCCGAACGTCGACGAAGTCGTCGTGGTTCGCAAGAAGCAAGCGGAGTGAGCGTCGAGCTTGGGGCCAATTGCCCGGAGCGAAGTGTACAAAGAACAAGTCAGACGATAAGAACCGAGGTGACGTCATGAAGCGGTCTCTGCTACTACTGATCGCCTTGTTGGCAATATGTCTGTTTGCGACGGATGGGTTGATGGCCCGCGGGGGCGGGGGCGGCAGAGGTGGAGGAGGGGGCATGTCCCGAGGTGGAGGCGGAGGCGGGGGAATGTCCCGAGGTGGAGGAGGGAGCGTTTCTCGCCCGTCGGCCGGCCGCACGCCATCGGTGAGTCGCCCCTCTCCTCGCCCGTCGACGCCCAGTGCATCGCGTCCTAGTGCGTCTCGCCCCAGTGCGTCTCGTCCCGGTGTTTCGCAACCGATTGGCGGTGCGCGCCCCGGGACCGGCACGCGGCCAGGCACGGGCGTCGCCNNCACGCGGCCAGGCACGGGCGTCGCCACGCGGCCAGGCACGGGCGTCGCCACGCGACCCGGCACGGGCGTTGCCACGCGGCCCGGCACGGGCGTTGCCACGAGGCCCGGCACTGGCGTCGCCACACGGCCATCGGCAGGCGATTTGCAGAACTTTCTCGACATCAGGCCATCGACAGGCGGCGGACGGCCCAGTACCCAACCGGCAACGCGGCCGGGCAATCTGGCGGGAGCGGTCGCCGGAGGCGCGGTGGGCGGTGCTGCCGCTGAATTCCTGCGAGACTCCGGCACGCGGCCGGAAACGCTGCCCGCGACAGGTCAGCGGCCCGGGATGGCTGAACGACCCGGGGTCGGCGAACGACCGGGGGTCGGCGAGCGGCCCGGGCTTGGCGAACGGCCAGGGGTCGGCGAACGGCCAGGTTTGGCCGAGCGTCCGGGACTTGCCGATCGCCCTCTGGCGGAAAACCGCCCGAACCGGATCGACAACCGGCAGCAGTGGCAGCAGAATCGGGGCGACCGTCGCGACGAGGTCCGCGATCAGGTTCGCGACAATCATCCCCGGCTTGATTTCTGGTCGGACTATCCGGGCTGGGCCGCTTGGCGAATCAACCGTCCCTATCGCTGGGCCACGTGGGGCGCGATCACGGGATGGGTTGGCTACGGCTGGACTGATCCCTACGCCTACGGTTACGGCGAAAACGTCTACTATGCGGACGATTCAGTCTATTACGGCGATCAGGTCGTGGCTACTACTGAGGAGTACGCGCAACAGGCCGAACAAATCGCCGCTAGCGCTCCAGAGGTGGCCGCCGATACGACGGAGTGGATGCCGTTGGGCGTGTTCGCACTGACGCAGGACGGCCAGAGCTCGGGCCCGGATCCCACCCTGTTTCTGCAACTGGCGATCAGCAAGGAAGGGATAATCAGCGGCACGTTCCACAACACGACCACCAACACCACGCAGACCGTCGAGGGCATGGTCGATAAGGACTCTCAGCGAGCCGCCTGGAATGTGGTCGGAAAGACCCGGCCGATCATGGAGACCGGAATTGTCAATCTGACGGAGGACACCGCGCCGGCCCTGGTGCATTTTGCCGACGGTCAAACTCAGCAATGGCTGTTGGTGCGGCTCGAGGAACCAGCGGCGCAACAGTAGAAACGTCGCGGCCCGCGCATGGTCAAGTCATGGATGGACAGGCAAGCGGAAATGAACCAAGTATCCGGCCACAAGGAATAGATCATGTCGTCGCAACAACTATTGACGGCCTCGAACGTAATCCTCGATTCGCTCAGCGACGGCGTCTATGTTTGCGACAAGGACCGGACGATTGTCTTCTGGAGCAAGGCCGCCGAGCGAATCACGGGCTGGAAATCGGCCGACGTGCTGGGCCGCCAATGTCTCGACAACGTGCTTTGTCACATCGACAAGGACGGCCACCGGCTTTGCGGCGAGGAGTTCTGCCCGCTGCATCGGGCCATGGTCACGGGAAGCCAAAGCACCGTGGGGATCATTGTCTATGCCCAGGGCAAGGAGGGGAACCGGATCCCCATGCAGGTGACCGTCGCGCCAATTCGTGACGACGCCGGCGAGGTCATCGGGGGCGTCGAGACGTTTCGCGACATGTCGGCCGCGCTGACCGATTTGGAGCGGGCGAAGCGGCTGCAGACTCTCGCGCTCGAAACCGACTTGCCCGACGATCCGCGCATTCGTTTCGCGACCTACTACATTCCGCATGACGTTGTCGGAGGCGATTTCTACGCGATTCGGCAATTGGACGACGACCACTATGGCTTTCTGCTGGCCGACGTGATGGGCCACGGGGTGGCCGCCGCGCTGCATACCATGCATCTGAGTTCCTTGTGGGACCGATACTGCAGGTTGCTAGTCGATCCCGTGGCGTTCGCTCGAAAATTGAACAACGAATTGGCGCGGGTGGTGAAGGACGAGTCGTTCGCGACGGGTTTGTGCGGGGTGATCGACGCGGAGCGGCGGTCGCTTCGTTGCGTGTCGGCCGGGNNCCCGCCGATGCTGGCGGTTCGCGCCGACGGCGCGATGGAGCCCATGGAGTCGCCCGGGCTGCCGCTGGGCATGATCGACGACGCCGACTACGAAGAGACACAGGCCAAGTTCGACATGGGCGACCGCCTTCTGCTCTTTAGCGACGGGGCGGTCGAAGTACACGACGCACGGGGGGAACTGCTTGGAACGGATGGACTCATTCGCATTCTGCGCGAAGCCGGTTATCCGGCCAATGAACTCCGAATCAGCGCCGTCGAAGAGCAGATACTGCTCTACTCGAACAACATCCGACTGAATGACGATTTGACGTTCCTCGAAGTGCGATTTTGAGGTTTTTTTGGCCGCCGCATGAATGCATGACCTTGTGGGCGCCGCGGGCTTCATGCGGTGCTCGTTGCCCAACGCACTGGCGGAACGCCAGTGACCCGCGATCGCTTGTTGCGTCCATGCGTGACGGCGGAAGTCAGTTCCCGAAAGACCCCCAACGACCATTGGAGAAATAAGGTGAGAAAAGAAGAACTCCGCTCGGCCCTGGTCTTCCTGTTGGCCGCGACGACGTTTGCGGGATGCCGACAGTCCGCTTCGGAGCCGGAACCGATACGGCCGGTTCGCGCGATCAAGGTGGGAGACGTGAAGGCCATCCAAGGCCGGGAGTTTCCCGGCAGGGCGAGCGCGCGAAACGAGGTGGACCTTTCCTTCCGAGTCTCGGGACCCTTGGTTTCGCTCCCGGTCGACGTGGGGAGCACGGTGAAGGCGGGCGACGTGATCGCCGCAATCGATCCGAGAGATTTCCAGACCGCGCTGGACAGCGCGACGGCCAACCTGGGACGCGCCCAGGCGAGCCTGACGGCCATGCAGCGAGGCGCGCGGTCCGAGGAAATCGAGCAACTCCGAGCGGCCCTTGCCGAGGCCGAGGCGGTTTTTCGACAGTCGCAAGCCGAACACGAGCGAAACACCAACCTACGTCCGTCGGGCGTCGTCACCCAGGCGGAGTTCGACATCAGCCTGGCCCTGCGCGACCGCAACGCGGCTCGCGTGACGAAGGCCAAGGAAGATCTGAACATCGGCATGACGGGAGCCCGGCCCGAGGACATCGAAGCCAAGCAAGCTGAAATCAGGTCGCTGGAAGCGGCCGTCGCCAACGCCCGAAACCAGTTGAACGACGCGGTGCTCGCCGCGCCGTTCGACGGCCGGGTAGCGGCCCGGTACGTGGACAACTTCCAAACGGTTCAGGCCAAGCAGTCGGTCGTTCGGTTGTTGGATGTCACGACGATCGAAGTGACGATCCAGGTGCCCGAGAACCTGATTTCGCTCGTGCCGAGCGTGGGCAGCGCCGTCTGTCGGTTCGACGCTTTCCCCGGTCGGGAGTTTGTTGGACGGGTCACGAAGATCGGCTCCGAAGCTTCGCAGACGACGCGCACGTTCCCCGTGACGGTCGAGCTGGAGCAATCGGAGGACGTGCAGATTCTGCCGGGCATGGCGGCCGTCGTCACCGGCCGTCCGGACGACGCGGATAGGCCAGCCAACGAAGCGCTCGTCGTGCCGCCCGGCGCCGTGTTTGCCGTGGAATCCGGCCAAAAGAGCCATGTTTGGGTCGTGGACGAGTCAACCCGGAAGGTCGCGCGGCGTGCCGTGGAGACGGGCCGGTTGACGCCCGTCGGCGTCGCGATCACCGAAGGGCTCCAGCCGGGCGAGTGGATCGTCACGGCCGGCGTGAATTCGCTGCGAGAAGGCCAGGAAGTGCGTCTTCCCCAGGAAGGGAGCCGGTGACACCATGAACCTAGCTTCGCTCGCCATCGAGAAACGAGCCGTCACGTATTTCGCCATGGCATTGGTCCTGGTCGGCGGCGCGTTCAGCTACCTGCAACTCGGCCAGTTGGAGGACCCCGAGTTCTCGGTCAAGACGGCCGCGATCACGACCGCCTATCCGGGCGCCAGCGCCGCACAGGTCGAGCTCGAAGTGACCGATCGGATCGAGACCAAGCTCCAGGAGATGTCGGAACTCAAAAACGTCTACTCCAACTCTCGGCCGGGTCTTTCGATCATCAAGGTCGATATCAAGAGCCAGTACTGGTCCGACCGGTTGCCGCAGGTGTGGGACGTGCTCCGTAAGAAGGTGAGCGACGTCGAAGGCTCGCTTCCTCCCGGCGCGGGAAAACCGGTCGTCGGCGACGACTTCGGCAACGTATTCGGTTTTCTCCTGGCTGTCAGCAGCGACGGATACAGCTATTCCGAATTGGAGCGATTCGTCAAGAACTTGCAGAAGGAATTGAGCATCGTTCCGGGCGTGGCGCGAGTCGATCTCTGGGGAGTCCAGGAAAAGCGGATCTACATCGACGCCTCGACCGCGCAGCTCTCGGCGTTGAAGCTGACTCCTGAACAGATCATGCAGACCTTGCAGTCGCAGAACCTGGTGGTCGACGCCGGTCGCGTGGACTACCTGACCGAGCGTATTCGCGTCGCGCCGACCGGCGAGTTTCAATCGCCCGAGGACATCGGCGATTTAGCCATTGCGGGGGCCAGTTCGGGTCGTGACGAAATCGTTCGCATCCGCGATTTCGCGACGGTCTCGCAGGGATACGTCGACCCGCCCGTTCGCCTCTTGCGGCACAACGGGCGGCAGGCCATCGCGATGGCGCTGGCCCCCGTGGCCGGAGAAAACGTGGTCGAGGTGGGCCAGGCCGTCGACCGCCGACTCGCCGAGTTGACCGCCGATCTGCCCGTCGGAATCGACGTCGAGCGCATCGCCTGGCAATCGGATCAGGTGAGCGAGTCGATTCGGGCGTTCGTCGTCAGTCTTCTCCAGGCCGTCGGAATCGTGCTGGCGCTGCTCGCGATTACCATGGGATTGCGCGCGGGGCTCATCATCGGCATTAGCGGACTCGTCTTTCCGATCTTCGGCGCGTTTATCGTCATGGCGATCTGGGGAATTGACCTGCATCGCGTTTCGCTCGGCGCGCTGATCATCGCCATGGGAATGATGGTGGACAACGCCATTGTCGTGACCGACGGCATCATGGTCCGCATCGCGCAAGGGATGGACCGGAAGCAGGCCGCCATCGAAGCGTCGAGCGGGCCGGCATGGCCCCTTCTGGGAGCGACCGTGGTGGCGTGCATGGCCTTCTACCCCATCTTCGCGTCGAGTTTCGACACGGGCGAGTACGCCGGGAGCCTGTTCACGGTCGTGGCGATCGCCTTGTTGTTAAGTTGGGTCTTCTGTCAGACGGTCGGGCCGCTTCTGTGCATGGCCATGTTGCCCTATCCGAAGCCGGGACAAACTCAAGGCTCGCCCTATCAAGGCAAGTTCTACCAGTATTTCCGCCGGTTCTTGTCGCTGGCGATCCGCCGTCGCGTGCTGTTTCTGGGGAGCATGGTGGGACTCTTGCTCCTTTCGATTTATGGCTTTCGGTTCGTACCGCAATTGTATTTTCCCGACTCGAGCCGCCTGCAACTCATGATCGACTACTGGGCGCCCGAGGGAACGCGGATTCAGCAAACCAGCGCCGATCTGGCGAGGATCGAGGAGTATTTGCGAGACCACCCGGCCGTCGCCTCGACCAGCGCGTTCATTGGCCAGGGTCCGCCGCGATTCTATCTGCCGGTGAGCGCCGAGGATCCGTATACGTCCTACGCGCAGATCATCGTCAATACCAAGACGCTTGCCGGCGTGGATCAGCTTTTGGCCGACGCCGACACATGGGCGCGCGAGAATGTTCCCGAGGCGATGGTTCGCGTCCGGAAGTATGCCGTGGGGGCCTTCGACGACTGGCGGTTCGAGGCTCGATTCAGCGGTCCGGCCCACGCCGATCCCGCGATTCTGCGAGGGCTGGCCGAGCAGGGCATGAGCATTCTGCATGAGTCGCCTTTCGCCAAGGAAGTGCGCGTCAATTGGCGCGAGCGAGTCCAGGCGTTGGTTCCCCTCTACAATCAAGAGCGAGGTCGTTGGGCCGGCGTATCGCGCGACGATCTGGCCCGCGCGCTGCGGCGCTCGTCGGATGGCGTTACGGTCGGCCACTATCGGCAGGAAGACGACCTGATTCCGATTGTCGCGCGCGGGGTCGAACAGGAACGGCAACGGGCCGCTACTTCATTGGAGGAGCAGCAGATCACGCCTCGGCTGTCGACGTATTCCGTGCCCGTCTCCCAAGTCGTCGATGGAATCGCCACGCCCTGGGAAGACCCGCTTATCTGGCGTTGGGACCGCCGCCGGGCAATCACGGTGCAATGTTCGCCCAACGGGGTGACGGCCCCGACGCTGCGCAACGCCGTGGTGGCCGGGTTCGAGGCGATTGAGCTTCCGCCCGGCTACCGACTCGAATGGGACGGCGAGTATTGGAGCGCGAAGCAGTCGCAAGAAGCTCTGACGCCCGGCATCGTGCCGGCGGTGGTCGTCATGCTGTTCATCCTCGTCGCGTTGTTCAACGGCTTTCGTCCCATGCTGATTTGCATTCTGGTCATCCCCTTCGTGATGATCGGGATTACCTCGGGGCTGTTGATGACCGGCACGCCGTTCGGCTTCATCGCCCTGCTGGGCGCGATGAGCCTTTCGGGCATGATGATCAAGAATGGCGTCGTGCTGTTGGACGAGGTGAACGCGAATCTTTCGAAGGGCCTCGCACCATACAATGCCGTGATCGAAGCGGCCGTGTCGCGATTGAACCCGGTGGTCAACGCGGCCGGAACGACCGTGCTCGGCGTGCTGCCCATGCTCAAGGACGTATTCTGGGTGTCGCTGTGCGTGACGATCTTCTTCGGGCTGATTGTCGGCACGGTGCTGACGATGGTAATGGTGCCGACCCTATACGCCTTGCTGTACCGGATTTCGCCGGAGAGCCGCGACGGGAACGCCAGCAAGCAAGCCGATCTGAAGTCTCGGACGGAGTAAGCATGGTTCGGACCGCCGGGCGGCCTCGGATGGCTCGCCCGTCCTTGATGCTTCGATCCAGAATCGGCCAAGAAAGACCCCAACGGCCGCGCGAAGAGAGTTCGCGAGGCCGTTGGTTGAATTTGTTTGTCGCGGTGGGCCAAATGCCGGATCACGGACTTGCGGGCGAGTCGCTGCCCGAATTGTGAATCGCGACCGGAATCGCAACCGCGGCGGCCACGATTCCTCCGACGATCCACGGGTTGGCCAGCATGTTTCTCAACATGTTGCCGTTTTGTCCTCGCGCCACCTCGTCACCGGCCACCAACAGAGCGCCCTTTTGGGCGGTCGGCGGGGCGGTTTTGGGCGCCCAGAGACGGTACGTTCCCTGTTCGTCGGCCGCCGCCAGACGGTACACGCCCGGCGAGACGTTCTTCGCGGCGAAGTATCCGTTCTTATTCGTCTTCAACTCGAGGGTTGATAGACCATGGTTCTGAAGCAGAACCGGGGCGTCGCTCACGGGAGCGCCGGCGGTGGTCACGACCTGCCCGACCAAAGCTCCGCCGTCGGTCAATGCCACGTCTACCACTTTCGGCTGTGGAGTGGGCAATGTCGAGGCGAGGGCCGCTGACGGACAACAGAGTCCCACGGTGGCCAACGCCGCCATGGACCAGTACAACGAACGAAGACTACTCATCTTTTCACTTCTCTCCTTCGGACCCAAAAAGGATCCTTCCCAAGGCCCACTGCTTAGCCTTTACCCCTACTGGACGGACAAATAGGAACCCACGCGCAACCACGCGAGGCAGCCTCGGCAGACGAGCTGCTCCAATTCCTTGTGTCGGTATCGGCGAGGACACCTGAATGGTCCAGCAAAAAACCTTCGTTTTGGCGAATTCTCAATGGTGCCGTCCACACCATGTGCCGTAGACCGCGCGAATCACCCAGGTTCACGCCAGAGGGACGCAAAAACATGTGGTCCAGTGAACTTTTGCTCGCCTCGAATGACTCTTCCCGGGATGATGCGGCTCAGTTCGTGCTGAAGTCGGGCGGAAAACCCGCGACGGCATGGCCTTCGTCCGGCGACGCGGCCAGGTGCCCCAGAAGCAACTCGGCGCGGCGATGGACGTTCGCTTCGGACAGAAGCACCTCCTTTTCGGCCGAGTCGATTTCCAACGCATAGCTCAGAATATCGGTGAGCACGCCCAGCGATACGGTCGAATGGAGCAGTTGCCCCAGTTGTTCGCGAACCTCGGGCAGACCGGGAAGCCATTCGGACAGTCGCCCGTACAACTCCCGCTTCAACTCGGCGCGGCGTTCGTGTTGATTGGGCGGATAGACGTCCTCGCACACCAGGGCCGTGGCCTCGCGATACGCCTTGGTTGGCGGCAGTTCCTTCAGCAGGTGGACTCGTCGAAGCCCCACGAGCAAGATGTTGTGCGTGCCGTCGTCACACTCCTGACAGGCGGCCACCTTGCCCAGGCACGCGAAGGGCTGCAAACGGGGGCGTCCTTCGTAGTCCGCTTGCCATCCCGATGCCAGAACGGCCAGCGTGACAAACCGATCCCCGTCCATTGCGTCGCGGAGCAGTTCACAATAACGCGGCTCGAATACGCGCAGCGGCTGCATCACGTTGGGGAACATGACCAGATTCGGGATGGGAAACAGACGCACCACGCCCGAAAACTGCGCCGGCGAAAAACGGTATTCTTCGAAGGCCGACATGGCGAAAGGTCCAGGGGGTTTCCAACGGGCATCCCAACGGCGGGGCGTTTCTCAACCGGGAAAGTCTTGGGCTCGCGATGGCCCGCCGCGCTGTCCGGATGCTTAAGTATACGCTTGCGGAGGCTCAAGGTCGCTTTTTTTTGGCCACGTCGCGAAGACGCCGGGTCGGACACCTGCTCGAATTCGACTTGACAATCGGGGTGACGGGCTGCGACAATGACTCCCCCGTGGCAGGGAGCGTTTTGCTCGGTCCACGTCGGATTCCGCCATTTTTCTAGTACTTCTGGTCCCGGGAAGGTGCCCGAAATGAAGCCGACCGCCGACGCCGAAGCGAAACGCCATGCCGCCGGAATTGCGCGGCGGCTCGATCGAGCGTATCCGGCCGCGAAGTGTTCGCTCGATTTTGTCTCCCCGCTCGAATTGCTGGTCGCCACCATTCTTTCGGCCCAATGCACCGACCAGCGCGTCAACCAGGTGACCAAGAGCCTGTTTCGCAAGTACCGGTCGGCCGCCGACTACGCGAATGTCGCTCTCGAAGAATTGGAGGAGGACATTCGGAGCACGGGTTTCTTCCGCAATAAGGCGAAAAACATTCAGGAGTGCTGTCGGCGATTGGTCGATGAGTTCGACGGTCGGGTGCCGGCCGACCTGGACACGTTGGTCGACTTGCCCGGCATTGGTCGCAAGACGGCCAATGTTATTTTGGGAACCGGTTTTGGGACGGCGTCGGGCGTGGTGGTCGACACGCACGTGACGAGGCTCAGCCGCCGTCTGGGGATGACGGCGCACAAGGATCCGGTCAAGATCGAGCAGGACTTGATGCGGCAACTTCCCCGGTCGCGGTGGATTTCGTTCAGTCACCAGTTAATACTCCACGGGCGGGCGACTTGCGTGGCCCGAAAACCGCGGTGCGACGCCTGCGTGCTCTCGGACGTGTGTCCGCGCGTCGGCGTCGAAGCATGAACCAGACAAACCATTGGCTAAGAGGCGGCATATATGCTACTGTCGGGACATGAGATTCGCGAGCAGCTTGGCAAGAACATCGTCATCGACCCGTTCGACGAGGCGAACGTCAACCCCAACAGCTACAATCTTCGGCTTCACGACGAATTGATGGTGTACGAGGAGGTGCTGCTGGACATGCGCAGGGCGAACCGGGTGCGGCGGCTTTCGATTCCCGAAGGCGGGCTGGTGTTGCAGCCGAACCAACTCTACCTGGGACGGACCGTGGAACGGACGGAAACCCACAACCTGGTCCCGATGATCGAGGGACGCTCCTCGGTCGGACGTCTCGGCCTGTTCGTTCACGTGACGGCCGGGTTCGGCGACGTCGGTTTTTGCGGCTACTGGACGCTCGAGATGTTCGCGATCCAGCCGATCCGCATCCATGCGGGAGTGCCCATCTGCCAGATCTTCTATCACGAGATTCGCGGAGACATCACCGAGTATGCAAGCCGCAAGTACCAGAACAACCGCGACATCCAGCCGAGCCTGTTGTTCACCGAACTCAATCCGGAGCACCAGGACGATCCCCAGTTGCGGCTGTCGTTCGGCCACGAACGCCCGGGGTCGTGACGGGGCGTGATTCGTGGGGTGGGGCGAGTGCAGCAAGCCTTGTCGGCATGGCGTGAATTGCACCGCGGAACTCGCTGCAATCGCCCCACCGTAGAGTCGCTTCCGCAACAGAAACTCGTTACATGACGGCGAAGTAGTTCTCTACCGCGCTGTCGATGTATTCCTGGGTGATTTCGAGCGGTCGGTTGTAGTAGACGCAGAAGTTGCGTATTTGCATCAGGAGGTCGCGCGGCTGGCAGAAGCGGAACGGTCTGACGGCTCGGCGGTAGTGCGACTCGATCAGGTAGTCGATGGGTTCGTCGTGATAGACCAGCCCCATCCGGGGCGCGAGTATCTCGAAGAGACGACGGAATTCGTTCTCGGTCGGATCGATTACCTCGATCTTGTAGGGAATGCGCCGCAGGAACGCCTCGTCGACCAGGTCGCGCGGCTCGAGATTGGTCGAGAAGATGATCAACTGATCGAAGGGAACGCTGATCTTCTTGCCGTTGCGCATGGCCAGGAAGTCGTATCGCTTTTCGAGCGGGACGATCCAGCGATTCAACAGTTCGTGAATGCTCATCCGCTGGCGGCCGAAGTCGTCGATGACCAGCACTCCGCAGTTGCTCTTCATCTGCAGCGGGGCCTCGCTGATGCCTGTCGCCGGATTCAAGCTCAGTTCGAGCGACTCCATGGTCAATTCGCCGCCGGCGATGATCGTCGGGCGTCGGATGCGGACCCATCGCCGGTCGATTTTCTGCTGGTGGAGCAAACCGCTGGACGCCTCGAGAGGCATCTCGTCATGGTTGACCGGGTCGTAGAGGCGAATGATCTCGCCGTCGACGGTGATTGCACGGGGAATCCAGATGGTTTCTCCAAACGCGGCGGTCACGCGTTCGGCGATGCTGCTCTTGCCGTTGCCCGGCGGTCCGAACAGAAACAAGCCTCGGCTGGAGTTGATGGCGGGTCCCAGTCGGTCGAGCATTTTCTTGTTCAACACCAGGTCGCCGAAGGCGCGGTGCAGATCGTCGGCGGTGGGGTGCTGGCTGTTGAGCGATTGGGCGTGTACGCTGGCGATGTACTCATCGAGGACCACTGGGGCGGAACCGAAGTAGGTGCTGTGGGCCGCGAAGCGTCGCGCCCGTTCGCGACCCATGTCGGTCAACTGGTAGTCGTAATCGTTGAAGGGGGCGGCGCCGCGATGCACGACCAGTTGGTCGTTCTTCATGCGCCACAACAGCGACTCGACCATGCCGAACGGCAGGCGAACCTGGTCGGCCGCGTCGCGTCCGCTTGCGTTGCCGCGAGCCAGGAGGAATTTGAGGATCAGCATTTCGACTTCGGTGTCGCTCAGCCCGGCCTTGTCGAGCGATTCGGGCTCGGTCGGGACGAAGTCGTTTTTCAGCCGAGCCGCCTCGGTCGCATTGGCCTGCGTGGAGGATCTCGCGGCGCCGGGCTGCTCGCCGGCCTTCTTGGCGGCCATTTCGCGCAGTCGCTCGATCATGCCGTCGAGTTTGCCGTCGTCCTCGTCGGCCGTCGTTTCGGCTTCGGCATCCTCGTCGGGCTGCGTGGCGGCCAGCGAATTCCACGAGTTCGACTCGTCGAGCGTCGCGTCTCCGCGCGCCAGGCGTGAAAGCAAATCCCGGTCGTTCTGTTGGCTCATGAGATGGTTCACCCTGGAAAAAGTGTCGCCGCGGCGCATATCGGACGCGCGGACGCCGGATCAGCAAGGGCCATTTGCCCCGTCGGTCTCGACGCCGAAAACA
>DOEZ01000689.1 GCA_003532715.1 Planctomycetaceae bacterium | reverse complement strand
GACCAACTGCTGATTTCGCTGGAGGAGCGAAACATACCGCTGGTGGCCGAAGCACCCGAGCCGGAATTCGACAACGCTCCCGCAACGCGGCCAAATCCGCAGTCTCGCGGCGTCAAAGCAGCGTCGCCATCGTTCGAGGCGAGCCTTTCGGACGGCGACGCCGGTAGTGATTCGATCGACTTCGGCAAGTGGAGCCACGACCCGATCCGCTTGTATCTAACCCAAATGGCCCAGATTCCCCTTCTTTCGCGCGAGGAGGAGATCTCGTTGGCCAAGAAGATCGAGGTGGCGAGAAAACGATTCCGCCGGACCGTGTTGGGCTGTCAAATGGCCCTTCGGGGTACGGTCGGCATTCTCGGCAAAGTGCATCGCGGCATTCTGCCGTTTGACCGTACGGTCAAGGTTTCGCTCACCGAACGTCTGACCAAGGAGCAAATTCAGGCTCGCATGCCGTTGAATCTTGCCACCTTGAATCATCTGATGGACCGAAACCGCGAAGACTTCTCCTGCCTGTTGAGCCGGAGCCTTTCGGCAAAGCAGCGTAAGGTGATCCGCCGGCGTTTCATCCATCGGCGGCGGAAGTCGCTCGTGTTGGTCGAGGAACTCAGCCTGCGAACTCGGCGGGTGCAGGCGATGATGCACCAGCTCGAGGAAATCGTTGAACGAATGGAGGAACTTCGTCAGCGGATCCGCCTGTGCCGCGAACAGGGGGCCTCCATCGAAAGAATAACGAATCTGCGACGCGAGCTGCGCGATTTGATGATCTTGACGCAAGAGAGTCCCAGAAGCCTTCGCCGCCGGGTCGAGAAAATGAAGGCCCAGCATCAAGACTACGAGCAAGTCAAACGGAGTCTGTCGGGGGGGAACCTCCGTCTGGTTGTCTCGATTGCCAAGAAATACCGCAACCGGGGGCTCAGCTTCCTCGACCTGATCCAGGAAGGAAACACGGGATTAATGAGGGCGGTCGATAAGTACGAATACCGCCGGGGCTACAAGTTCNNGAAGTTCGACTGGCGCAAGGGCTTCAAGTTCTCGACCTACGCCACCTGGTGGATCCGCCAGGCTATCACACGCGCCGTCGCCGATCAGGCACGAACCATAAGAATTCCCGTGCATATGATCGATATTTTGAGTAAATTGAAAAATACCTCGCGCAGGCTCTTGCATGAATTGGGTCGAGAGCCGACAACAGAGGAAACGGCGCTGGCGGCCGGTCTGTCGCTTGACGAAACCCATCGGGTTCTGAATATCGGTCGGACTCCAGCGAGCCTGGATCGCCCCATTGGGGAGAGTGAAGACACCTGCTTTGGGGAGTTTTTGGAGGACAATGGTCTTCCTCAACCGCACAAGGCTGCGTCGAATGCGTTGCTGCGAGAGAAGATCGATGAGTTGCTCAAGACGCTCACCTATCGCGAGCGAGAGATCATCCGCCTGCGCTATGGCTTGGGCGACGGATACACCTACACGCTCGAGGAGGTCGGTCGCATCTTCAAGGTCACCCGCGAACGCGTCCGTCAGATCGAATCGAAGGCGGTCCACAAACTTCAGCACCCCGTGCGAGCCGAGAAGCTTGCCGGCTTTTTGCAGCGCGCGGCCGGCTGACCCGAAATGTCAAGCCGCTGGTCAACGACCGGCGGCTTTTTTTGTTTTGCCTGTCAAGGGGGCCGATCCACGTTTGGGTCGGCCCTTTCCTTATATCTTCGGCCTTTTTCCACGGAATTGAATTGCCACCATGTCATCAGGGACCAACACGGCCACGGAAACGCTCCGCACGCTACACCGCATTCATCGCCAGCTTACCGATCTGCGAACCCGGCTTCGTCACGGCCCGCAACTCGTCCGGGCCCATGAGGTTAATGTCGGACGGTGTTCCGACGAACTGGCTAAGAGGCAAGAACGCGCGAAGCGAGCCCGCGTCGCCTGTGATGCGAAACAAGGGCAGCTTCGCGACGGAGAGGAGAAGATCAAGAAGGTCCAGAACCAACTGAACACGGCTGCGAGCAACCGTGAGTACCAGTTGTTGAAGGAACAGATCGCGGCCACGGAGATGGCCAACAGCGTCCTGGCCGACGAAATCATCGAGGGACTCGAGGTGGTCGACGAATGTTCCCGGCTGGTTGTTGAAACGGAGGCTCAACTCGCGAAAACCAAAGCCCAATGCGAGCAAGTTAAGCTCAAGGTGGGCCAGGAGCGGCCGAGTATCGAGGGCGACATTGCGAGGCTTGAGTTGGAACTGGCCGAGGTCGAGAGCTTCCTGCCCGATGACTTCAAGCCGCTCTACCGTCGCGCGGTCAACGCGCGTGGCGAGGAGGCGCTGGCGGCGCTCCGCGGCGAGTATTGCACCGGATGCAACCACAAGATTCCGATCAACGACATCAACAAGCTCATGAAGGCCGAACCGAAACCGCTGATTTGCAAGCCCTGCGGCCGACTGCTTTATGTGCCCGAGGATTGGTCCCAGGAGTAAGGTTGGGAGGCCAGACGCCCTGTTGGTTCACGAGACGGCGGAGGCGTCGTTGGGGGACAATAGGCGTGAAACGAAGGCCGCGGCATGAATTTGAGAGAGCAAGACCATGACTCGCGAGTGGATCGTTCTTTTCGTCGCCATAGGGACGTTGGCCGGATGTAGCCAGGCGCTCGAGCAGGGCGAGCCGATCCGGCACGAGGTCCGAAAGCCCCTCGCGCCGCCAACGCCGACGGGAGACGGACTCCCGGTGGAATCGGAGCCGCCTGTCAAAATCATTTTCCCCGAGATACCGGAGGTGCCGGAGAGTATCCAGGGGCCGTCACGGCCGTTCGAAGGAGGGCAGTGTGGCTACTTGTTTGAGGCACGGACGGCGAGTTGTACGGTTTTGGGAGCTTGTCCGAAGTCGGTCAATCGCGGATGACGCCGCCTGGAACGAGTCCCCCAGTCGGCCTATCGTCAAAGTTTGGCAACGTCGCCCGCTCAGCTTTTGACCCCGCAAGCGGATGCCGGTTCGGGCGATCGGATTTCAACCTCAACCCCTTGGCGCAAGGCAGCTTACATTGCTACAATCGCCGTTCGGGGAAAACGCTTCGTGCGGTACCCAAGAGGGGGCTTTTCTCGCTTGTGGCCGTTCAACGACGCCGGTATACTGTATGGTTTGATTTTTTTGGCGTAGCCCCCAACCTGCGCAGTCCAAGCATTTTTTCACGTTCATGCGATTCATCCTCCTCGACCGCATTACCGAGCTTCATCCGGGTGACCGCATCTCCGCGGTGAAGAACCTGACGATGGCGGAAGAGTACCTGGGCGACCACTTTCCCTTGTTTCCGGTGATGCCAGGCGTGCTCATGCTGCAAGCGATGATCGAGGCGGGCGCATGGCTTGTTCGCGCGACCGACGATTTTGCGCACAGCATGGTCGTGTTGCGAAAGGTGGCCAATGTGAAATACGGCCAGTTCGTTCAGCCTGGCCAGACGCTCGACGTTTCGGCCGAAATAGTCGATCGTTCCGACGGTGAAACAAGGATCAAGGCCAAGGGGACGATGCATGGGCGGTTGACCGTGGCCGGGCGGCTCACGCTGGCCAGTTATAATCTGTCCGATTCCAACCCGGCGCGGACGGCGAACGACGAAGACATTCGTCGAGCCATGCAGAAGCGTTTCGGACTTCTGTACGACCCGCAATGGGTTCACAACGGTTTGGAAAACAAGTAGAACTAGGAACTCGGACAACGGCATCCATCGGATTCCCGAGCAAAGATAGTTTGGCTCCATGCGACTTCACGACAAGAAGATTTTGATCACCGGAGGCAGTCGCGGAATTGGCCGCGCGTGCGTTGCCAAGATGGCGTCGGAAGGCGCCGCCGTTGCGTTTGTCTATCAAGGCAACCGGCAGGCGGCGGACGAACTGGTCGCCGAATCGACTGCGGCGGGCCGCGACGTTCGTGCATTCCAGGCCGACGTCCGCGATTCCAAACGCGTTCACGAACTGGTCCAGGAACTCGCTGACCAGTGGGGAAGGCTCGACGTGCTGGTCAATTCGGCCGGCATCGTCCGCGACGGGTTGCTTGGGGCCATGACCCAGGACCAGTGGACGGACGTGATCGAAACGAACCTGGGCGGTACGTATAACTTCTGCCATGCCGTGGTGCAGCAGATGATGTACCAGCGTGGCGGCAGCATCGTGAACCTGTCGAGCACGGCGGCGGAGTTTGCTTCGCGCGGCCAGGTCAACTACGCGGCCAGCAAGGGGGGAATCAACGGCCTGACGCGAGGTTTGGCCAAGGAGTTGGCCCCACGAAACGTTCGCGTCAATGCCGTGGCCCCCGGGATGATCGAAACCGACATGAGCGCGGCGGTTCGCGGCCTGGCGGGCGAGCAAATCAAGAAAGCCATTCCCTTGCGGCGGATCGGCCAGCCCGAGGAAGTCGCCAACGTGGTCGCCTTTTTGGCTAGTGACGAGTCAAGTTACCTGACGGGGCAGATTATCCGAGTGGACGGCGGCATAAGCCTCGGAGGCTATTAGGCCGCCGCGCGGACCTGCCGCTCAACCATTCCCTCAGTTTGAAATCACGATTCGGAGGAAAACCAAACGATGCCAACCCAAGAAGAAATCTTCGAAAAGATCCGGGTCGCCCTGGTTGACGCGCTCGGCGTGGACGACGACGAAGTCACTCCCGAGGCCACACTGGTCGGCGACTTGGGCGCCGAGAGTATCGACTTCCTGGACATCGTCTTTCGTCTCGAGAAAGCGTTCGACATGAGTATTCCTCGCGGAGAGCTCTTTCCCGAGGATATTTTGACGAATGCCGAATACATCAAGGACGGCAAGTTGACCGAGGCCGGATTGGACGAGGTGCGCAAGCGAATGCCGTTCGCCGATCTCGAGGAATTCGCCAAGAACCCGGTCGTCGGCGATTTTGGAAACCTGTTGACCGTCGCCGACATGTGCCGATTTGTCGAAACGAAACTCAGCAGCGCCGGGTAGAATCGGCCGTTCGACCGCGGATCGAAAGAGCCTCGCCCGAGGACGTTAGACAGAGACTTGCGCCATGCGTTGGTATTGGATAGACCGCTTCATCGAATTCGAGAGTGGTCGGCGAGCGAAGGCCGTGAAGGCCGTTTCGCTGGCCGAGGAACATCTCCACGACCACTTTCCCGAATACCCCGTCATGCCCCATACGCTCATTATCGAGGGTGTGGCGCAAACGGGCGGACTACTGGTGGCCGAGCACAATGCCTTCGCCGAAAAGGTCATTCTGGCCAAGGTTTCCCAGGCTGAATTCAACGGAGAGGCCATGCCGGGCGATATCCTCACGTACACGACCGACGTCGAGTACATCAAGAAGGACGGCGCGATGGTCGTCGGCACGGTTCATCGCGGCCAGGAGCTTTTCGGGCAAATGGAGTTGGTATTCGCCCACCTTCAGACGGGCCACGAAACGCGGACCCTCTACGAACCCCAAACGTTTCTCAAAATGATGCGGATGCTCGGCGCCTACGACATTGGCCATGCGGACGACGGGAGTCCACTGGTCGAGCCGGCCGAGATGTTCGACTGAACAACGCGCCAAAGTGTTTCAAGGAGTCGTGCGATGAGACGACGCGTTGTCGTGACCGGGATAGGCTGTGTCACCCCGCTCGGAACCGAAATCGAAACGCTCTGGAGGCGATTGCTCGCTGGCGAGTCGGGCGTGGGCCGCATTAGCCACTTCGACGCGAGCAGCTTCCCCACGCAAATCGCGGCCGAAGTCCGCAATTGGGACCTCTCCGACGTCGGCGAAGACCCCGACGCGTGGAAGTTTCAGGGACGTCACACGCACTTCGCGGTCGGCGCCGCCAAGAAGGCCGTCGCCGACTCGGGCATCCAGGATTCTCCTTTCGATCCTCGTCGGCTGGGCGTCTATTTCGGCAGCGGCGAAGGCCCGCAGGATTTCGATCGGTTCACCCAGATGATGGTTGCCGGCCTCGGCGGCGACGAGTTCGACCTGTCGCGATTCACCAAGACCGGGTTGGAGATCCTCCATCCGGTCGCCGAACTGGAACAGGAGCCGAACATGCCGGCCGCGCATCTGGCCGGGTTATTCGACGCGCAGGGTCCCAACCTCAACTGCCTGACCGCGTGCGCGGCCAGCAGCCAAGCCATCGGCGAGGCCACCGAGATCATCCGCCGCGGCGAAGCCGATCTGATGCTTTCGGGCGGAACCCACACGATGATCCACCCCTTTGGCGTCACGGGTTTCAACCTGCTAACGGCCTTGAGCACGCGAAACAATGAGCCGCAACGAGCCTCGCGACCGTTCGACCGCGAACGCGACGGGTTCGTTCTGGGCGAAGGCGCCAGCGTTCTGGTGCTCGAGGAACTTGAACGTGCGCGGGCGCGCGGCGCGCGAATACACGGCGAGATCGTCGGCTACGGTTCCACGGCCGACGCCTTCCGAATCACCGACACGCATCCCGAGGGTCGCGGCGCGATCAGTTGTCTGAAAATGGCCATGGCCGACGCCGGGCTGAATCTCGACGACATCGACTACATCAACGCGCACGGCACGAGCACCGCTGTCAACGACCGCGTCGAGAGCCTTGCCATCAGACAGGTGTTCGGCCCGCTTGCCGACAAGATTCCGGTCTCGAGCACGAAGAGCATGATGGGGCACCTGATTGCCGCCGCCGGCGCGACGGAGGCCATTGTCTGTCTCTTGGCCATTCGCGACAACGTCCTGCCGCCGACGACCAACTACGAAGTGCCCGACCCGGACTGCGATCTCGACTACATACCGAATCAGGCACGCGAGGCGAAGNNTGGGCAAAATATCGTGTTGGCGCTGCGGCGGTTCCAAGGATGATTTGCCATTCCCCACTTGTCGCGAGGTCGCTTCCGGCCTTCATCTTCCTGGCGATGATGGCGGCAACCAATCCGACTCGCGGCGAGTCGTTGGAATCCTTCGACGGCCGCATCACGCGATCCGATCTTGACCATTACCTTTCGCGCGCCGTGACGATGGAGGGCTTGCTGCACGAGCACGGAAGCCTGGAGAACTCCGTCCGCTTTTTGCAGCACATCGACGCTCGTTTCGTTGGACGAACCCTCTATCTTTGGGGCGGCGAACGCAATCTGGACTCTCTGCTCAAGACGGCTCGATTTCGGGAGGGCCGATTGCATCGAGCGATGCCCGAACTAATGCTCCAGGCGGCCATTTTCGAGATCGTGACCGAGGACGTCAACGAATTGACGCTGCCCGCGTGGATCGCCAAGGAGTTTGGCGAAGGCGACGTCGACAGGAAATTCTCGTACGAGGCCATGTTGTTTCCGAGTGGGAAGTTTCGCAACCACTGGCGCAAAGGGGCCTCGGTGCCCGACATCACGCGACCCGAAACCCAGATGTGGTTCTACTATCTGGCTACGCGTTACATCGACGTGGGAATCGAGGCGATTCATTTCGGTCAAGTGGCCCTGATGGGGGCGAGCGACCGGAAGCATCAGGCTTGGGAATCGCTGCTTGCCCGCGTGCGGAGCCATGCACGGCGTCATGCGAGACGCGGCATCCTGCTTTGCGATGCGCACGTTCCCCGCGGCGGATTGCTCGTGGGCGAGCGACTTCTTCTGGATTTTCACTCGTTTCCGCTTCGCGTCGACGAAGTGCCCGATCGACCAGTCGAGGGGACGCTCCGCATGGGCTACCGCGATAGTCTTTTCGGTCGCAGCAAGGGCGGAATCGCGCCGAGCGGTTGGACGTGCGAACATCTGCCCTACCTGGTCGAGTTCGACAATTTTGGCCGCAGCCGTCGCGAGGGCCAGAACATTGGCGGCCATTGGATTTGGGGATACGACGAGATCACGTGGTTCGCGCACATGTCCCGCGAGCAACGCGATCGTTGGCTTCGATACGCGTGGCGGTGGATTCAGGAAAACGATCCCAACGGCTATCTGCAGATGCCCGGCAGCCGTACCTTGGCGGTGCCTATTGACGGCAAGAGTTGGTATTGGGCAAGCCGCCCAAACCGTGACTGTCCGACGGGTTTTGGCGACGAGGCGACCATTCGCGAGATTTGGAACGAAGCGGACGCAGCGGAAACAAACGCGGCACTTGAACTCCGGCGTCGCTGTCTGGGCATCATTCGCGACACGCTACGTGACGCGTCCTCGTGGCCGAAGGTTCACGCGGCCGAGTATCTCATCTGGCTCGACTATCCCGATGGCGTCGAAGAAGTCTACCGTGGAGAGCTCGAGCGTTCGGGCGACGAGCCGGAATATCGGATCGGTATCTGGCGGGTTCTGGCCCAAGCCGCGACGACGCCCGAAGCAAGAACACTTTGGATCGACCGAATCGTGGAAGCATGGCGAGATCCGAGCTCGCCGGATCGCAAGCATGCCACCGAAACCCTCTCGAAACTCGGCTACGCCATGCCGAATCGCGACAGACCGGTTCTCGCACGGGATGCCGACAGCGACGATCCCATCTTGCAGGCATTCGCGCGATGGCTCGAATTGAATTCGGGTCGGGCCGACGGCATGCAGCGACTGGTCGAACTGTTCGATGCGGAGGAGTNNAAGGCGACCTCGCGCAAACTCGCCGCATTCGCACTCCGATGGCAGAAAGAATTGCCGGTTGAGGCGAGAGACAAACTTGTGGCCACGGCCTTGCGCGAACCGACCGATTCGCCTGCTCGGCTCCACCTGCTTAGTTCGGCCTACGTGCATGCGCCGGTTGACCATGTTCGTCGAATCAAAGAAGACTTAGTCACGTACGCCCAGCATGGCACCGAGGCCGACAAGACCGAGATGTGCAATGCCCTGGCCGAGCGTGTAACGCGTGACGATCTGCCGTTGCTCCAAAGCCTTCTGGAAGACAAGAGCATGGATGTGCGGGCGACGGCGGCCCGCGCCATTCTGGAATTGGAACTCGCGCCGGAAAACCGGCGTTAGGGCGTATTATTCATCAACCTGCCCGCCTTCTTCGGAAATCCACCACGACCCGACTGTGCCGATTGTAACGACGGCGCGGGCCAAGGTGACACCAAGCCGAATCTCGACGGACCCTCGGAGCGTCTGCCTCCGGGCGCGCAAGAGCCGCATTCGCGGCATCCGCGACGTACTATTTCGCAGTGGTATGACAAGCCTTGTTCGACACATGCCCGCGGCCAGCTTCGCGACATTCACGCTTGGGCAAGTGTCGTCGGGGCCGTCCTGCGCAAATGAAGAGATATGTCCGTTTTCGCGGCTTTCCGCGTGGTTGCGTGGCCGGCAAAAGCGAGGCAAGCGAGTATGAATCGAGTTGTCCCACGAGGAATGTACGGATACCTTGCCATTGTGGCAGTCGTGTTTGCCGTCGGGGCGGCCGGCATGTGGTGGACCGTATGCCATACCGACCGTCAGATGCGCAGCGAACTACTCGCGCAGACGCAACTGGCGGCTCAAGCATTGAGCCTCGACGACATCAAGGAACTGACCGGCACGGACGCGGATCTGGCGTCGTCGAGCTACGATCGGCTGAAACGACAACTCGCGCGAGTCAAGCAAGCGCGGGAGGATTGCCGCTTCGCGTACCTGTTGGGTCGACAAGCCGACGGAGTGCTCTTCTTTTTTGTCGACAACGAGCCCCACGACTCCCCGGACTGCTCGCCGCCTGGTCAGACCTATGGCGAGGCATCGGACGACATGCGGCAGGTCTTTGATACGGGCAGAGCCGTCGCCGAGGGCCCGGTCAACGATCGCTGGGGCACGTGGATCACCGGACTGGTTCCGATCTTCGATCCGAAAACGGGCGAATTGCTCGCCGTACTGGGCATGGACAGCGACGCCAGCGCGTGGGGCCGAAACATCGCGGCCCGAACCGCCTTGCCGGCNNTGATGGTGACGCTCTTGATCGGGCTTCTGACATGGTTGGCGGCCTCGCGGTCGGACGCCGTTGGCTCGGCGCGCCCGATTCAGCGCCGGCTGATGGTTCCCCTGGCCGCCGTTTTGCTCTTGTTGGTCGGAGGATTCAGTTTTACGCTCTTCTTGCAGCAAAGGACCCGACTTGGCGAATCGAGCCGCTTGGTTATGAAGGAGGTATCTCATGAACTGGCCCGCTCGCTGGTCGAGCATTCCCAGGCTATCGCCGCCTTCGAGGAGGTGCTGGTTCGCGATTCGGGCTTTCGCGACGCGCTGGCCGCCAAGGACCGCAGCCGGCTGCTCGGCGATTATCAACCGGATTTCGAGCGGCTCAAGGAGGTCTTTGGACTAACCCATTTCAGCTTCCTCGACGCCGATCGCACTGTTTTGCTCCGTCTGCATCGTCCCGAACTGCACGGCGACCGGATCGACCGATTCACGGCGCTCGAAGCCCAACGCACGGGAGCGACCGCTTCGGGCATCGAAAATGGAACGACGGGATCACTGCTTTTTCGGGTGGTTCGGCCGGTGATTGAGGGGCAAACGGTCCTTGGCTACATCGAGTTGGGTAAGAACATCGAAGGCATCCTGTCATCCATTCATCAACCGTCGAGTGTCGAACTCGCGATCGTGATTCGGAAGAGTGCCCTGAAACGACGGGAATGGGAGTCGGCATTGGAGTGGTCGGGGATCGAAGCCGACTGGAACCGCCTTCCGAATCACGCACTGGCGTACTCGACGCTTTCCGATATTCCCGATGAAGCGAGAAACGTTCTCGCCGGATCACGCCGTTGGCGGGATAAGGGACATCGCGAGGCCGTCTTTGGCGGCAAGTCATGGCGACTCATGACCGAACCGATCGCCGATGCTTCGGGGGCCGTCGTGGGCGAGTTGATTGTCATGCACGACATCTCGGCGGCAAAGGCTGAACAACATCGGCTCATGGCCGTCGCGGCCGGCGGCTCGCTCGTGTTGCTCGTCGGGTTGCTTGGCTTTGTTTTCGTCCTGCTCGGGAATACGGACAAGGGCATCCAGCAACAGCAAGCGATGATCCGCGATAGTGAAGCGAGACTCCGCGCGATCACCGATTCGGCCCAGGACGCCATCCTGATGATGGATTCCCGTGGCGCGATTTCGTTCTGGAATCCGGCTGCCTGCAATATCCTTGGCTATCGAAGCGAGGAAGTTCTAGGCAAAAACCTCCACGAGCTGCTCGCGCCGGAACGATACCACGAGGCGCAACGGAAGGCGTTTTCCGACTTTGCTCGCAGCGGTCGGGGCAATGTCGTCGGCAAGACGATCGAACTCGCCGCTAGGAGAAAGGACGGCAAGGAGATCGCCGTTGCCTTGTCTCTCTCGGCCGTTTCGCTCAACGGCCAGTGGCACGCGGTGGGAATTCTGCGCGACGTCACCGAGAAGAAACAAGCGGCGGACCGGCTAGAAGAAGCGTTGAGCCTTTCAACCCGACGCCAGGCCGAAACCGAGGCCCTGCTGGCGGCGGCTCGCGCCGTGCTTGAGAATCGAACCTTCGAAGCCGCCGCGCGGCGCATCTTCGAGTTGTGCAAGCACGGCGTCGGGGCGACCGCCGGTTATGTGGCGTTGTTGGCGGACAACCAGGAAGAAAACGAGGTCTTGTTCCTCGACGCGGGCCCAATGCCCTGCAACGTCGATCCTTCGCTTCCAATGCCCATTCGTGGTTTGCGGAGCGCGGCGTACCGGACGTGCCGGCCGGCCTACGAGAACGACTTCGCCAGCAGCGAGTGGGTCAAGTACATGCCCGCCGGCCACGTTGCC
>DOEZ01000493.1 GCA_003532715.1 Planctomycetaceae bacterium | reverse complement strand
CGTCGCTCCCTCGTACCACGCGGCCAGCGTCATCTCGCGGGTCTCGCACGCGAGGAACGTGTTGGTCGTGCCGTCGGTGATGTCGTCGATGCTGATCTGCTGGCCCGGGAAGATCGTGCCGTTCGGATGGCGCGAGCCGCCTTCAAACGCGCTGGTCGTGACTTGACCGAACAGACTGCTCCGGTGCGACGCGCCCAGGGCCACGTAGTTGGTGATGCCCGCGCGGCCGATGACATGACCACCCGTGGCGAAAAGGCTCGGATCACCGTAGGGATTCTGCGTTTGGGTTACGCCGGCAAGCAGGTTGGCATCGCAGAAGTCGCCGCCGGAGAAGCTCGGGCACTTGAACGGCGAGACGGGCATGACCCACGCCATCATGTGACAAACGGTTGCGGTCGCCGTGGTGGGCTGCATCGTGGTTCGGTTGATTGTCACCGAGTTGTCCCACGGACGTCGGTTCACCACGTCGAGCCACTTGTAGATGTTGGTCTCTTCGCTGTAGGGCAGAATCTTCGTCAACCACGAGAACCCAGAGCCGTACGGAAGTTTGCCGGTGCCAACGTTGGCAAGCGTAATGCCGGTCCACGCCGTCGGCGGGGTCGCCGCCAGCCTGGTGTCACTCGACGCGGGGAACTTCCGATGCGCGTCGTGGTGGTTGTGAAGGGCCAAGCCGACCTGCTTCAGGTTGTTGATGCAGGCCGCTCGACGAGCCGCTTCACGCACTGCCTGGATCGCCGGCAACAGCAGGGCGATCAAGATGCCGATGATGGCAATCACCACCAGCAGTTCGACGAGGGTAAACCCTCGTTTGCCAGAACGTACTCTCATGACACACCTCCAATAAGAAAAAAAGGAAAAAATGAGACCTGCGCGGCGAACAATCGCCGCACCGATCGAACACGCCGCGATAATTGTATGATCCTAATAACAGGATAGGCAGCGTCGCCGGGCTTCCGCAAAAAGAGGCCTCTTCGATCACTCCCGTGGCGTCGGCGCATGCCGCCGCCTTACCGCCGCACGACTCATTGTAACGGTTTCGTGTCGAATCTGTCAAACATTTATTCAACCAAACCCCCCGTTGATGCTATCGCGGTTTGCTTGACCGCGGCGATTCATCGCCGCTTCTCTTTCGTCAATCCTACCTCGGAAACCGAACCAAGCACTGCGTCGGCCTGTCGTCAGATCGAAGGCAGCCGGAAAGCGGCAATGTATTGCCGCACTCCAAAAGGGGGGAGCAATGGCATTGTCACGCGCGAAGCTGTCCGTTACCTTTCTCTTATCGACCAGCGAAAGCCATTCGTACCCGCATTCATGCCCGATTTAGTGCCCGAAATCCAACGCCGATTCGCCCGCGAGATCGTCCAACGGCTCCACGGGTCGCGTTTCGAGGCCTACTGGGCCGGAGGGTGCGTTCGCGATCAGCTCCTTGGCCTAACCCCCCATGATTACGACGTGGCCACCAATGCCACGCCAGAACAGGTCCGCCGCCTGTTCGGCCAACGGCGGACACTGGCCGTCGGCATGGCCTTTGGCGTGATCGTCGTGCTGGGGCCGCCCGGCGCGGGGCAGATCGAGGTGGCCACGTTCCGCAACGATTTCGACTACAAGGACGGCCGCCGCCCGGGGCGAGTTGCCTTCAGTTCGGCCCAAGAGGACGCGTCGCGACGCGATTTCACGATCAACGGGTTGTTCTACGACCCGACCGCCGATCGCGTCATCGACTTCGTCGGCGGACAGGCCGATCTGGCGGCGCGCGTGGTCCGCGCCATCGGCAACCCCGACGACCGCTTCACCGAAGATAAACTGCGGATGCTCCGCGCCGTGCGGTTTGCCGCGACCCTTGGTTTCGCGCTCGATCCGGCCACGCTCGACGCCGTCACGCGCCGAGCGGCCGAGATTGACGTCGTCAGCGCCGAACGGATCGCCGAGGAAATGCGGCGCATGCTCATTTCGACCAACCGCGTCGAGGCGATGCGACTTCTGCTGGCCACCGGGCTGGCGGCCCACGTTCTGCCCGAAATCGCCCCCCACACCAACCCGAAGCGCAAGCGAGAGGAAAGCAACGACGCGGGCACGGACCAGCGAGAGGAAACCAACGACACCCGCAAGGATGGACAAGCCATCCATGGCACCCTTTCGCAGGAGACTGAAACCGAGGCGACGCACAAGCTGAGTCCAGTAAAGATGGACAAGCTATCCATGCCGTCCGATTGGGAGACAACCCTCGCGCGGCTCGACCGCTTGGGCGAGGCGACGTTCGCATTGGCGCTGGCGGCGACGCTGGTCGATTGGGTCTCGCCCGACGGCATCCAACAGGTCTGCAGGCGGTGGCGGCTGTCGAACGAAGTGACCGACCGAGCCGTCTGGCTGGTCGAGCGCCGAGGGTGTTTGCGCGACGCGCGAAACCAGCGATGGTCGGTCTTGCAGAAGACGCTCGTTTCGCCCGGCATCGACGAACTCGTGCAACTGACCGAGGTTGACGCGACCATCGAGGGCCGGTCGGCCGACGAGGTCGTCTACTGCCGCGAACTGCTGCGGCAGCCGCGCGAGACGCTCGACCCGCCGCCCTTGGTGACCGGCGACGACCTGCTGACGCATGGGCTGTCGGCCGGTCCGCTGTTCGGCACGCTCCTTTCGCGGCTGCGCGACGCGCAGCTCGACGGTGAGATTAGGACGAAGGCCGAGGGGTTGGCGATGGTTGAGGGGATGGTGAGGGATTTAGGGATTTAGGTTAGCGGTAGCCTTTTTTGCTTAGGTCTAGCACGTTTTCTACGTTGCTTTGGTCGATTACGCCGGCGCCGGCGTCCATGTCGGCGGGCATGATGCCCAGACGTTTGTAGAGCGTCAGTTGCACGACGGGATAGAAACCCTGCACGTAGGGCTGCTGGTCGATCGTGAATCGGATGTGACCGGCCTTGATCAACCGCAGGATGTTCGGCGAAAGATCGAAACCGGCCACCGCATGGCCCTTGCCCGCGAAATGCCGCTCGACGGCCAACCCCGCGCCTTCGGTGTCGGCCTGACCCGTGCAGAGCACGTGTTTGATGTTCGGGTTGTCGCGCAGGGCCTGGGTGATGACTTGCGAGGCTTTCTCGGCCTCGGCGCCGGTGACGACGACCGTCCACGTTACGTTCTTCTTCGCTAGGACGGCCTGCGCGCTGGCCAACCGCTCTTCGAGCGCCGAGATGCCCTCGTCGTGCAGCGTCATGAGGACGTGGCTCGCCTTGGGCACGAAGGCCGCGGCGCGGCGGCCGAGCGTTTCGCCCGCGTGATCGAACCGTTGGACGACCGCGCTGAGCCGTGCGTTGGGCGTGCGGTGGTCGTCGACGTTGAAGGCAACCACCGGAA
>DOEZ01000152.1 GCA_003532715.1 Planctomycetaceae bacterium | reverse complement strand
TCACGAGCCGACACCAACCCGAAGCACAAGCGAGAGGTGCGAAACGAGGTAACTTCGCTTGCGAATTGGGCTGGTATTCCGCGCGCGGCGAGCGAAACGCCACCATCGCGATGAATCCGGGCCAGAATTGACTGTATGAAACCGGGCCGGCGTTGTCAAGAAAGCGGCAAAAGGGGGGGCACCAATAGTGGACGTCGCGGTCGCGCTCGCTCGCTGCCCGAAAATCGGTGATGTTCCGGCTTCACCGACCGATTACCACGTATCAGGCGCGACAAAACAGACTAACGATCGCGATTCGACGCGAACGACGCCATTGCCGGGCGAGGGAGGTCCGTCGAGATCGGGATAGACGTCGGCTGGCGACGTGGCCGCCGTGTCGATGAATGTTCGCCAACGAATGGTCCTGGCGATCGGGGGCAGGGTGAAATCGCGAGGTTCGATTCCCGAGTGACAGATCAACAGCACGTGATGATTGGGCGGCGCGTCGTGGTCGACGCGAGGGAGCGCCGCGAGCAGGCAAACCAGACTCGGATCGCCTTGTTCCCAATCGACGGGCTTTCCAGCGGCGTTGTACCAACTCACGTCGGGCAAACCGCCCGGTCTGGCCGGCTGCCCAGACAGAAAATTGGTCTGCCGCACGGTCGGCTCTGCCTTGCGGAAGGCAATCAGGGCCTCGGCAAAACGACGAGTCGACTCGTGCTTCTTCGGAAGCCGCCAGTCAAACCATGAAATGGCGTTGTCCTGGCAATAGGCGTTGTTNNCGGCAGAATCGAAAGATATCCCGATGCCTGTCGGGAAGGGTCCAATCGAACCAGCTCAGTTCGTTGTCCTGGCAATAGGCGTTGTTGTTGCCTCGCTGCGTTCGGCGGCACTCGTCGCCCGCCACGAGCATCGGCGCGCCCTGGCTCAACAGGAGCGTGGCGAGGAAGTTTTTGATCTGCCGTTCGCGGATCAGTTCGACCGACTTGCGGCGCGTGGGGCCCTCGACGCCGTAGTTGTGGCTGTAGTTGTTGTTTTCCCCGTCCCGGCTGTTTTCGCCGTTGGCGTCGTTGTGCTTGTGATCGTACGTCACGAGATCGTTAAGCGTGAAGCCGTCGTGCGACGTGATGAAGTTGATGCTGTGATAGGGTCGCCTTCCGCCGGGCTGATAGAGATCGCTCGAACCGGCAAGCCGGGTCGCCATGGCTCCGTTCATGTGCGGATCGCAGCGCCAGTAGCGGCGAACGTCATCGCGGTAACGCCCGTTCCATTCCGCCCAGCGAAGTTGGCCGAACGTCCCGACCTGGTACGCGCCGGCGGCGTCCCACGCCTCGGCGATGATCTTCGTGTCGGCCAGAAGCGGATCCTCGCTGATGGTCTCGACGACCGGCGGATTGGGAACCAGGTGCCCCTCGCGGTCGCGGCTGAGGATCGACGCCAGGTCGAAACGGAAGCCGTCGATGTGATAGTTGTGAACCCAGTGACGCAGGCAGTTGAAGATCAATTCACGAACGATCGGGTGATTGCCGTTGAGCGTGTTGCCGCAACCCGAGTAGTTTTTGTACGTCGCGCCGCCGTTTTCGAGCATGTAGTAAACGCGGTTTTCCAACCCCTTGAAGCTCAGCACGGGGCCTTCATGATTCCCCTCGGCCGTATGGTTGAACACTACGTCGAGGATGACCTCGATGCCGGCCTGGTGCATCGCAAGCACCATCTGCTTGAACTCGCGGACCTGGCTGCCCGGTTCCTCGCCCACGGCATAGCCGCGATGCGGCGAAAAGAAGGAAAGGGGATCGTAACCCCAGTAGTTCGGCCGCTCGAGCTTCTGGCCCAGACAGTCGTAAATGGGGAACTCGTTAATCGGCATCAACTCGATGGCCGTGATGCCGAGTGATTGCAGGTAGGGAATCTTCTCGATCAAACCGAGATACGTGCCCGGGTGCTGCACGCGGCTCGACTTCGACATGGTGAAGCCGCGAACGTGGGTCTCGTAGATGATCGTCTCGGAAAGTTCGCGGCGGATGTGCCGGTCGTTCTGCCAGTCGAATTCGTCGTCGATGACGACGCACTTGGGGGGCCGGATGATGCCGTCGTCGGCCGGCAGAAAGTGGCCGGCCAGCGCCTTGGCGTAAGGGTCGATCAGTCGCGCCTTGGGGTCGAAACGTTGTCCCTGAGCCGGGTCGTGGGGACCGTCGGCCTGAAGATGGTACAGGTGGCCGGGTCCCATCCCTGGCACGAACACGCTCCAAATGTCCCCCCAACGGTTCAAGGCCGGGTCGAAATCGACGATCTCCGCCGGTTCGCGATCGTTGACGTTGGCGTAGATCAACACCCGCATCGCCGTGGCCGAGCGGCTCACGACGATGAACTGAACGCCGTCGTCATGGCAGATCGCGCCATAGGGGAGCGGATGCGTGAACTTCAGGGACGGCGGTCGCTCGAACATGGGAGACCAGTCTCCGGAGCGGCCAGCGAAGAGGCTGGCGTCGCCGGGATACCAATGATTCAGGTCAAGGGACATGCGTGGCCCGAGGTGACTTTTCAAGGTGCGTAGTTTACGAAGACTTTGCGGGCGGCGACAAGTCGCCACAACCTCGAATTAGTCTTCGGAAAGACGGCCTTAAAAGTGGACCTTTTCGGCACGCAACGTTGCCAACGCTAATCTCAACCCGGCTTGCCCAAGGCACCCGGACCGAGTTGGATAGTAGCCCGAAACGCGAGCGAGGACCATCGAACGATTCGTCCTCACTCACGTTTCGTGCCGTATCTCATAAACCGCGCCGAAATCGCCAGCCCGCCAATCGTACGAGTTGGACGAGACGATCCGGGCGGCTCCCAAAGGACGAGCTATCGAGCGTCTTCTTTTTCGAGCGCCTCGCGATGGAAGACCTCGTGACAGTCGTCGCAGCTTTGTGCGAGGTTCTTCATCCCGGCCATGGCGGCCTCCTTGTCCCCCTTGTTGGCGGCCGCGTTGACTTGCGCCGCGCCCTCACGCATCTGAACGCAGTACTTGAACCACTCCTTGGCCAACTCCGGTTTCTCGGTGTCGGCGCTATGGTAGAGCGAGGCCTCGGCAATCGCCGCCAGGACGGCTGCATGGCCGGCTGCCCTTGGCCCGTCGCTCTTCGGCCGGCGCAGTCGGGCGTTTCGCTTCAGGTTCGTGTTGATGCCCGGCACCGCCAGCATGAGTTCCTCGAGCGACGCCACCTTCTGCCACTCGATCTTCGTCGAATCGCCAGGATTGGCCTTGGTCGCCTTTTGCAGCGACTCGACGCCCGCTTTGGCCGTCGCGTAATCCTTGGCGTTGGAAAGCTTTTCGGCCGCGGCGATCATCCCAGGAGCCGCCAGCTTGTACTCATTGTCCGTATCGTGGAGCCCCAGGGCCATGCCGATGACCGCTATGGTGCTCGCATCCTTCGGGACTCGGTCGGCCAAGTCCGTGTAATCCTCGTTGCTAGCGACGGCCTTCTCCAGGCGGTTGAGATAGTATTCCACCTGCTTGGCAAGATCGGCCGCCGGCGCGAATTCCGATACGGGCGGCGACTTGGGCGGCTCGTCAGCCGACACCGTGCCGGCACCGAAACCCAGGTAGACCAAAGTGACAACAAGAACCGTCCAGAGAAGCGATTTCATCCGATACTCCTTCCATACTGGGGGCAAATGATACGGCCCGGCTTGGGGGCCGCTTCACGTTTAGACGCGTCGGCGTCGGCAAACATCTTCAAGGACTCCGCTCGGCGCGGTCGGGCCAACCCGCCTCTACCTCGCCAATCAGGTCAATCTACGAACCACGCTGGGGCATGGTTCCCTCGGGTGACATCAGCTTACAACGGAAAAGCCGCGAAGCGATAGCCATTGGTGGGAATTTGATGGTGTTCCGGTCGTTCGGTGGGAACCCTCTATCGAGGGTCACCCTTAAATGTGGCAGCATTTGAGGGTTTTGTCAAGTTTCCCTTAGCACGAATATATGCGGGCGTACGCTCGGACTTCCCTCGAAATCCAACTTATTTCGGTCGGACAACGGCCTGCCTTCATTGAGAATCCGCTCGACAGACGCTAAATTAAGGGGCATGAGCAAAGCCACTTACAAGGACGCCGGCGTCGACCTGGAAACCTACCGCGAGGCAATGTCGCGATTGCCTCGGCTGATCAATCGTACTTTGACTCCTCGCGTCC
>DOEZ01000242.1 GCA_003532715.1 Planctomycetaceae bacterium | reverse complement strand
GGTCCCGTGGAACACCGTCGCCAACGCGGCCATCGAAGGGGTGCCCATCGAACACGGTTGGGCCGTCGATGCCGAGGGCCGCGACACCGTCAATGCCGACGAGGTGGCGTCACTGTACCCCTTCGGCGAATATAAGGGCTCCGGCCTGGGGTTGATGGTCGACGTGCTCTGCGCCATGCTCGGCGACGCTCCGATGGGCCCCGACATTCCACGGATGTACGGCGACATGGCCGAGCCGAGGCGACTTGGCGGCATGGTGGGCGCCCTGGATATCGGGCGATTCGTTCCCTTGCGGCGATTCCACCAGCGCATCGACGATCTCGTCCGGCGATGGACCGCTCTTCCTCCCTCCGTGCCCGAAAAACCGGTTCTCTTCCCCGGTCAACCCGAACTGCTGGAGCGAGAATCTCGCCTGCGAGACGGGATCCCCTTGGGCCTGAATCTGCTGCGCGAGTTTGGCGAATTGGCCGAGAACAACCGGTTTATGCCCCTGTTCGAAGGACTCCTCACTTCGATCGGAACTCCCCACGGTCCGCATGCGTTCTCGCGGCCGGCGACGATCCCGACCGTGGAATGATCCTGATTATTCTTCGCCCGGAAACATGGCATCGCAGACCATCTTGGCCGTTTGGTCGATATGCGCCGCCATCGCCATCGCGGCCGCCTCGGCGTCTTCGGCAAGCAGCGCGTCGACAATCGCGAGATGATCGTCCACGGCACGGCGCTGCATGTCCCATTTGTTGCCCATGACCTCGCGGACCACTTCGACGATCGCCGAATAACGTTCGATCTCGTTGGCCAGCCTGGGATTCCCACAGTGCGAGGAGATCAGTCCATGGAACCTAATATCCTGCTCCATGGCCGAGTTCGACCAACTCGACTCCTGGCCCGCCTTGTCTCGAAGATCGCAAACTCCCTCTCTCAGCTCGGCAAGCCGCGCCGAATCGATTCGTCCACACGCACATCGGACCGCCTCGCACTCGAGAACGCGCCGCAGGTGAAAGATATCGCGCAACTCCTGACGCCCGAAATGTTTGACCACCGCCCCACGGTTATGCGTCGTTTCGATGATGCCGATCACTTCGAGCTCGAGCAACGCCTCGCGGACGGGAGTAGCACTGACACCGAACTGCGCCGCGAGCTTCTGGACCACCAGACGCGAATTCGCGGGAATCCGCCGCTCGAAAATGGCGGTCACCAGCGATTTGGCAACCTCGTGCCGCAGGGCCGTCCGCGAGAGGGCGGAGAATCCAGTGCGTTCTGTATTCGCTGTACTGGGTCGCTTCATATTTGCCATTCTATACCATATCGCACTTTCCAACAGGGGGACCACACAGTGCGTCCTCCTCGTCAGGCGAACCACCAACCCGACACCAACACGAAGCGCAAGCGATAGGTACGTAATGACTTACGCTGCTTGCGAATCCGGCCGACATCCGACCACATCCTGCGTGCGGCGACGGAATTCAGAGGCTCGTTGATGTTTCGGGGGTACGAAGATTGACAACGCGAGCCCATCTGGGATAATACACATTAGATATAATATCTAACCGAATCCCCGTCAGACCGTACCTACCGTTTCCAAGGAGTCCTTACGATGCAACGAATCCGACTGGTTTCCACGTGCTTGCTGTTTGTCGCGGCTGGCTTGTTCCTCCAGAACGCGAGTGCCCTGGCCGAAGAGGCCGCTCAACAGCGCGACCAACGCATGGGTTGGTGGCGCGACGCGCGCTTCGGCATGTTCATTCATTTCGGACTCTACAGCCATGCGGCCGGCTACTGGGACGGCAAGCCGGTCCCCGGGCTTGCTTCGTGGACGCTGCACACCACGAAAGCCCCCCTCGAACAGTACATTCCTCTGAAGGATCAATTCAATCCGACGCAATTCGACGCGGACGAAATCGTGCGTCTCGCGAAGGCCGCGGGCATGAAGTACATCGTCATCACCACGCGCCATCACGAAGGCTTCTCGCTCTTCGAAACGGAGTATTCCGATTTCGACGTGATGGCCACTCCGCTGAAACGCGACCTCATGAAGGAGATGGCCGAGGCATGTCGGAAGCACGACATGCCGTTGGGTTGGTATTACTCGATTCTCGACTGGTATCATCCCGACTACACGCCCCGCCGCCCGGGCGACGATCGGCCGACCGAGGGCGCCGACTATGACCGATACGTGCGATTCATGAAGGACCAGCTTCGCGAGCTTGTGACCAAATACGGCAAGATCGACATCTTGTGGTTCGACGGAAGCTGGGATCCGACGTTCACCAATGAACGAGGCTTGGACTTGTACAAATATGTCCTGAGCCTCCAGCCGACAATCGTCATCAACAACCGCCTCGGACACGGCGACGACCGTCCGGGCGACTTCGGCACGCCCGAACAGACCATCCCGGTGATCAATCCCGACGGAAAGGACTGGGAAACATGCATGACGATCAACGACACTTGGGGGTTCAAGCGTCAGGATCACAATTGGAAATCGGCGGAGACGATGATCCGAATGCTTGCCGACTGCGCGAGCAAGGGGGGCAACTTCTTGCTCAACATCGGCCCCGCGCCCGACGGAACCATCCCTCGCTCCAGCGTCGAAAGACTCGAGGAAATGGGCCGCTGGATGGCGGTCAACGGCGAAAGCGTTTATGGCACGAAGGCGGGACCCTACCGTCGCCGGTTGCCTTGGGGATGCGTTTCCCGCAAGAACTTGGACAACGGCCGCGTGCGTCTTTTCGTCCACGTATTCGACTGGCCGAAGGAGGGTGAACTGGTGATCCCGCGGATCGCCAACAAGCCTCTTGCGGCGTATCTCCTGGCGGATCCGGCGAAGACGCCTCTGCCCGCAAGTCAGAACACGATCGACGGCGAAAGAGTCATTGTAGTTCGTACGGGTCCAAGGCCCCCGAGCGAGCACGACTCGGTCGTTGTCTTGGATGTCGAGGGCGAACCCGAAGTCACTTTCCATCGCATCAAGCCCGCGGCGGACGGGAAGCTTGCACTGCTGGCAGTGGATGCCGACCTGAATGGGCGGGTTCTCCGTTACGACGGCGCGCCCGGACGTGAAAGCATCGGCCATTGGACCCGCGCGAAAGACTGGATCAGTTGGCCAGTGGACATCAAGAAACTGGGTACATATCAAGTCGAAATCACTTACGGGTGCGCGCCGGAAAGCGGCGGTGGAACGTATCGCGTTGAGGTCGCCGGCAAACGGCTTGAAGCCAAGACGCTCGCCACGAAAGGGTGGTTCGATCGCCGCACGGACGTCGTGGGCCGAATCACGATCGAGCAAACCGGCGATCAGACGGTCGCGCTGCGCTGCTTGAAAATTGACGAAGGCAGGGCTGCGGCCCTCGATTTCCAGAAGCTGGTCCTGAAGCCGGTGGAAGGCGACGCTATCGCAAAATAATCCAGTCTATCCGGGGAGGATGACTACGCGGATCGGGGGGAGGGCCCGCGTCGGGCAGTGCTTTCTTCCGTGAGCGAGAGCCCCCCACAGGGTTTTTCCAAAAAAAAGGCGTTTTTTTGTCTTGGTGCATTGACAGCCGAAAACTTTTATATATTATATCTATTACGATCTGCGGGTATGTGGATTTCCTTTCGAGAAGAGGCTGCTTGCCGCACGCATCATTTCAGCGGCATCGTGAGACGGGCAGTTGTTGCAGAGCGGACGTCGAGTCGCGCCAAACGCGATTTGACCACGCAACGACCGCCAGCGATGCAAAAATGATTGGCTTCTCTGGTTCTTGATAGGAGGAATCGACATGCGTTGCTTTTGGAGTGCCACACTATCACTGGCCACCGTCGCCCTTATGAGTTATGGCGCCGCCGAGAGTCGGGCGGAGATGCTCGCCAACGTCGCGGCGGTAAAGGCAACCGCCGGCACGCTCCCGTGGAGCAGCACCTATGCCACAGCGAAGGCGGTCGACGAGCAGTTGCGATCCGTGACCGGTTACGTATCCGGCAAAGGTCTGACGAACGCATGGTGGCAGGTGGACCTAGGCGCGGAATTCAATTTCGACCTGGTCAGTGTCTACTGTCGTCTATATACAGGCGCGGGGGATCACATTAACGGGGCGTACCTGTGCGGGTATGACGATACGTACACGGAAATCGCCACACAGAAGCTCAGCGGATACTACTACACGAGTATCAGCGACAACAACTGGGTCCAATCGTGGAACAACGGCAGCAATGGCTGGAGCGGCGTGCGATACTTGGCCATCCGGGACAAGGACGGGGTACTTAATGGCGTGGCATCGGGCGGGTGCCTCTGGATCAACGAAGTCGTCGTGCCCGCTATGGTGCCGACCGACACGACGTATATCACGGGTGTTGCGGCTTCGGGGAACATGCTCTACAGCAGCGGAACTCACGCCGACGTTCAATATTACCTGATGGTTGACGGCACCGGCATGTCCGATCAGACGGGATTGTCGGGCGGGAGACTCCTCGGCAATCCCGACGCCACAGCTCGCGAAATCCACGGAGGCCAGTGGACATCGGGCACGGTTAGCACCGAGTTGCCCTATCTGATTTACGACTTACAGGCCGCCGAGATTCTTGACAGGATGCTCGTATGGAATCGCAACGCACCGAACCTACAAAACGGCGGCGTGAAAGACGTCACGATTTCGGTTTCGTCCGACGGGTTGAACTACACGGATTTGCCCGATACGAACGGCGAGGCGGCCGGCACGCACACGATTCCCATTTCACCCGGCGGAAATGCACCTTATCAAGCTGAATTTGATCTGTCGGGAAATACGGCACGCTACGTGAAGCTATTGGCCCTTAATAGCCACGGTGGAACCGACTGGGGGATCGCGGAAGTCCGATTCTACGCCGTTCCCGAACCTTCTACGCTGCTGTTGCTGGCCGGCGTCGCCGTGGTCTTGCTTGGTCAGCGATGCAGAATCTGAGAACTTGTGTTCGATATCCATCCGGAACAGAGAAGAGGATTTGATTGATTCGGCGTCAAGCCAACGCGTTCGAATCGATCGTGAATGGTGTTGTAACAATGCTCGCGCCTCGGGCGTGGAGCGTGTCGCGACGGCGAGTGATCAAGATCGAAGGCTTGATGCTCGAATGAAACCATGGCCGGAAGATAGAACATTCCTTTTCGTGGAGGACAATCAAATGGGAAGATCTGTAATACTGTCGTCAATTGTCGGTGGATTGACGATTGCCGTGCTCTCGCTTGCGGCGGTCGACGTTCAGGCTCAAATGCTCGCCAACGTCGCGGCCGCGAAGACGACCTCCGGCACCGATCCGTGGAGCGTCACCTACGCTACAGCGAAGGCGGTCGACGAGCAATTGCGATCCGTGACCGGTTACGTCTCCGCAAAAAACACGGAGAACGCGTGGTGGGAGGTCGACTTGGGCGCTGAGTTCGACTTCGATCAGATTACGGTCTATTGCCGTAGACAATACGATGTCACTTATCCAGATGCTGGCGCTCATATCAATGGGGCCTACCTTTGCGCCTATGACGACTTTCATGCTGAAATCGCAACACAGGTGCTCAGCGGGTACAAGTGGACCAGCACGGTCAGCACAAGAGTCTGGATTCAAGACTGGGACAACGCCGGAAGCGGTTGGACAGGCGTGAGGTACTTCGCCGTCGAGGATAGAGACGGCGTTCTCAACGCTGAGGCCGCGGGCGGCGCTCTTTGGCTCAATGAATTACAGGCCCGCAGCGAGATTCCAACGTACCCAACCTACATCACCAACGTGACCGCCTCGGGAAACATGCTCTACAGCAACGGGACGCACGCGGATGTTCAGTATGAACTCATGGTCAACGGCTCGGGGATGAGCGATCAAACGGGCTTGCCGGGGGAGATGCTCTTCGGCGACCCCAATGCCATGGCCCGGGAAATTCACGGCGGCCAGTGGACATCGGGCGCGGTCAGCACGGAATTGCCCTATGTGATCTACGACCTCGGTGGGTCGTGCGAACTCGATAGGATGTTTGTATGGAACCGAAATGCGCCCAATCTGCAAGATAATGGAGTCAAAGACGTTTTGATTTCGACTTCGCCCGACGGCGTGACGTACACGGAACTGCCCGACGACAACGGCGAGCTGGCGGAAGGCAACTATACGATCAACATGTCGCCGGGCGGGAACGCCGGCTATCAGGCCGACATCGACCTGACCGGCGTAACGGCACGGTATGTCAAGCTCCTGGCGCTAACGAGTTGGGGCGGCACCGAAAATGACTGGGGAATTTCGGAGGTGCGTTTCTACGGCGATAGGACGATGGTTCGAATTCCTGGAGACTCCAACAACAGTGGCACGGTGGACGAAGCCGACGCCAAAGTCCTGGCCGCGAACTGGGGCGCGAGCGGCAAGTCGATAGGTTGGACTCATGGTGATTTCAACGGTGATCAAAAGGTCGATGCGGCCGACGCCGCCATCCTGGCGGCCCAATGGGGCTATGGCTTAACGTCCGAATCAGCCAGCGCGGTACCCGAACCCAACACGCTGCTGTTACTTGTTTCCCTGCTGACCGCCAGCTTCCTGGGAAGACGAAGCCGATAGAGTCGTTGTGGCGCCCGAGCGTTTGTTTGCTCGGCCCTTCGACGGAATACCTCCCGAAGTCCGTCGCACACTTCACGGCTAGTGTTATCCGTTATCCACTGGAGCAACGACCATGAAACAACTCGACAGAAAAGCGTTTACCCTGGTCGAACTGCTCGTCGTCATCGCGATCATTGGCGTACTGATTGCCTTGCTGCTGCCGGCCATTCAGGCAGCGCGCGAGGCGGCACGGCGCGCTCGATGCACCAACAACTTGAAACAGATCGGCTTGGCCACCCTGGCGCATGAGTCGGCACACGGTTATTTTCCCACGGGTGGTTGGGGCTGGAAATGGGTCGGCGATCCGGATCGGGGTTATGGGACGCGGCAGCCGGGGGGCTGGATCTACAACATCCTCGGTTTCATGGAACAAGCGGAACTTCGCGGCAGAGGCGCGGGACAGCCTTCCGCGGCAAAGGCATTGACACTGGCCGGCATGATCCAGGTTCCGCTCGACACGTTTCTCTGCCCCACGCGGCGATCGGGAGGGGATGGGGCGGCGGTCAAAGGTCGGTATGCCAGCCTCTGCTACTACAACGTCAACGCCGGCAGCGGTATCCCCGAAGCAAAAACCGATTATGCCGTCAACGTGGGTGACTATAATACCGCGACCATCACCGGAATCAACTGGTCAGGACCAACGAGTTCCGACGTTGCGGCAATCGATGCCGGGACCTACAACGGATGGCCCATTTGGATCACCTACAACAATCTGACCGGGATAT
>DOEZ01000375.1:5549-13465 GCA_003532715.1 Planctomycetaceae bacterium | reverse complement strand
ATGATCGTGACCGTCGAGTTTTTCGCGCTGATGGCGCCGCCGTAAGTCGCCGCACTGTTGCCGGTGATGACCGAATTCACGAGAGTCAACTCACCGCCACTGCAGCGGATCGCGCCACCGAAGCTAGTTGGACGACCGCCCGTTATTATCAGGCCGGAAATGACAGCTTCGACATTCGTGCCGACAGAGAACACGCGGCGCGCGCCAGCGGCGTCGATGGTGACCGAACCTCCTTCAGGTCCACGAATCAGGGTTGACCCATAAACATCGAACTGTCCACTAGTCATGGCCAGCGTTCCACCGGCAAGTGACGGAGCGAAGACGATTTCATCCAACTCGGTCGCGCTGCCCGCCGGCGCCTCATTGTAGGCCACGTTATAATTCGCGGCTTGAAGCGCCTCTCGCAGCGTCAACATGTCGTCATCGGGGTTGGCGACATCGGCCAGCGAGTCGATCAGGTAGGTCGTCAGCATTCGCCGCGGTTCGAGGGGTTCGATGCGGAGTCGGTGAACAAAACCGTTCGTGGCCGACCCGGCCTTGCTGGACCCGCGCGAGGCGACTCGCGACGAGCGAAAACGAAATGGACTGAAATTCAAGACGGACCGCGGGCTGCTCATTTGACTGGACTCCATAATCTGGGTGTTGAATCGTGAAGCAAGAGACTCATCACGCGGACGGTGTGCAGCCAAGCGGAGCGGCGCCCCGAAGAGTTGCCCAGGGGAATGAATTCTGCCCCCTGCCGTCCGGAATGATTACTCCAGTAGTTGGATCTAGTCTAGAGAGCCGAAACGGCCGTGTCAAGATTTTCGCGAAAAAGCACGATACACCCCTTAGTGGGTGGTGTGGCCGTGTCATTCGTGTGGCCCTCATGACGCCCACCGGTTCTGTCCGCCTGGGTCCATCCGCCCGGTTTTGTTCGCCCGTGGACACAAATGCTGAAAGCGTCCTTTCGTCGCACGGCACTTTTTCGGCTCCTCCGGCCGTCTCGCCACACGGCCGCCATGAGGCCGCCCGTGGATTCAAGACGTCGGAAGAAACCGCATCGACGGCACGGCGGCTTCTGTGTCGGGGGGCCCGAAGGCCCGCGATAATGCTAGAATGCAGAGGCCGCCGGCATTTGGCCGCGTTGGGCCACCCCATGACCCTTACAACATCCACGGGATTACGACGTGTCCGACCTTGGTAACGCCCGGTACGTCCACCGGACCAGGCTCGCCCTGCTGCTGATGTTGCTGCTGTTTCCCTTCGTGATAGGGGGCACGCTTCGGGCGTTGCACAGTCTGAACGACGACGTATTGGCCTGGACCGCCTCGAGCGCGACGGCACGGCACGAGCTCGAATGGTTCGCCGAGGTGTTCGAATCGCAAAGCGCGATTCTCGTTTCCTGGCCGGACGCGACGCTCGACGACCCACGCATGGCGCAATTCGCCGAGACGCTCCTTCGCTCGGCGGGCGGCGAATCGGAAAACGGCCGCTTGATTTTCGACGTCGTCACCGGGCGCGAACTGTACGACGAGTTGGTCTCTTCGCCGCTGAGTCTTCCGCATGAGGAAGCGATCGGCCGGTTGCGCGGGACGTTCGTGGGCCCCGACGGCCGTGCGACTTGCGCGGTGGTTCTGTTGGGCGAGGGCGCGGCCGTCGAGGCCCGCGGAGTTCTGCGGCGCATTCGCGACGCGGCCGAACAATCGGGCGTCGCCACGGATGACCTTCGCATGGTCGGCTACGTGGTGGAGACGGCGGCGCTCGACACGGCCGCCCTGGAGACCCTCTACCGTCTGGCGATTCCGTCGGCCCTGTTGGTGATCCTGGTCGCATGGCCATGCCTTCGCAGCTTCCGGTTGGCCCTGCTCGTCTGGCTCGCCGCCGCGTTCTGCCAGTGTTCGTGCCTCGCAACCATCTATTGGATAAACGGGCAGATGAACGGGATGATGACCGTGCTTCCCATTCTCTTGATGGTGATCTTCGTCTCGTCGGCGGTCCACTTGATCAATTATTATCAGGAAGCCGCCAAAGAGTCGGGACCGGCCGCCGCTTGCGCCTTGGCGGTTGCGATGGGCTGGTTTCCCTGTTTGTTGGCCGTGCTCACAACGGCGATCGGTCTTGGGTCGCTGGCGTTGAGCGGAACATTGCCGGTTCGCGAATTCGGCATCTATTCCGCCATCGGAACCTCAATGACCCTCGTTGTCCTGCTCCTGGTGCTGCCCGGCGCGATGCACCTGGCTCCGCACGTGCCGTCGAAGAGCGAGGATTCGGCGGAAGCGTGCCCGGCCGGCAACGTGGCGTCGCGATGGTCCTGGGATCCGCTGGCGTTGTTCATCGAGCGCCGCGGAACGCTCGTGCTGGCGGCGTTTCTGGCGATCACGATGGTTTGCGGCGTCGGTTTGACACGGCTTCGCGGATCGGTTCAATTGACCGACTACCTGTCCGACGCGAGCCGCACCGCCGAGGATTATCGGTGGTTTCAGCAAACGATCGGCCCGCTGCTGCCGGTCGAAATCGTGATCGCCTTCGACCGCGATTGCCCTTTGTCGGCCGTCGAGCGACTGGACCTGGTGCGCGACGTCGGGCGTGCCGTCGAGTCGATGCCGGGCCCCACGGCCAGCGTTTCGCTGGCGGCGTTCCTTCCCGACCCGGGCCGCCCCGGCGGATCGCGAACAAGGATCCGTCGCGGGATCCTCAATCGACGGCTCGAAGCCCGCACCGAGGCGCTCGCATTGGCCAGTCCCTACCTGGCTCGCGCGAACGACCAGGAACTCTGGCGAATCAACGCGAGGCTTCAGGGTCTCGACGGGCAACGCTACGAAGAAACGCTCGCGGAACTCGAAGACGCGGTCGAACCGGTCGTTCGCAATGCGCGAGAGCAAGCTGGAAACACTGTTTCGGTCATCTATACCGGTCCCCTGCCGCTGTTGGCCGAATGCCACTCGACGCTCATCCGCGACCTGATCGTCAGCTTCAGCGTTTCGCTCTTGCTGATCGCGGTCGTGCTCGTCGTCGGCCTCCGGAGCCTCCGCCTGGGCTTGCTGTCGATCCTGCCGAACGTCTTTCCGATTGCACTGGTCTTCGGAATTCTCGGTTGGCTGGGAGGAGCGATCGACGTCGGTTCGATGATGACGGCAAGCGTCGGGCTGGGGATCGCGGTGGACGGCACGGTCCACTACCTGACCTGGTTCATGCGAGGCCGACGAAGCGGACTCTCGCGAAACGCCGCGATCCTCAATGCCTACCGTCATTCGGCGCGAGCCATGACGCGCACGACCGTCATTTGTGGCGCGGGGCTGGCCGTCTACGGATTCAGCTCGTTCTTGCCGGCGGCACGATTCGGGTGGATCGTGTGCCTTTTGCTGCTAGCGGCACTGGCCGGCGACCTGCTGCTGTTGCCGGCCCTGTTGGCCGGCCGCGTCGGTCGCGTCCTCTTTCCCGACGACCAAGAACCACATAACCCAGAAATGGGCCATCCCCTGGCCTTGGGCTCGCTACGGAATTGGCTCGGGCTGCTGTTGGCCAACCGCGGCGTTGATCGCGGGTACTTGCGGCGAGCCTGTTTCATCTCGACGGCAAGTTTCCTGACCGCCCCCCTTCGAGCCGTCGAGCGAATCCGCTGTCGACGTCTGAACCACGGACCCTTTCTCGGCCCGGCGCCGGTCTTCGTCGTCGGACACTGGCGCAGCGGGACGACGTTTGTCCATCAATCGCTTTGCCACGATCCGGCGTTCGGCTATGTTTCGACGTTTCAGTCGATCGCCCCCGACTGGTTCCTGATCGGCGGCACGAGGATCAAACACCTGCTGTCGCGAGCCGTTCCACGCACTCGAATGATGGACAACGTGACCTTGTCGCTCGACGACCCGCAGGAAGAGGAGTTCGCGGTCGCTCAAGCCTCCGCCTTGTCGTTCTACCATCAGTGGGCGTTTCCACGGAACGCACGGCGGTATTTCGAGCGTTACGCCCTGTTCGAAGGCGTTCCCGAATCGGTCGTGCGCCAGTGGCAAGAGGTGTATTTGGGAATTCTGCGCAAGGCCGCCTGGCGCGCGGGACGGAAGCGTTTGGCGCTGAAGAATCCGGTCAACATGGTTCGGATTCGCCCTCTGCTCGAACTCTTTCCGGACGCCAAATTCATCCACGTCTATCGCAACCCGTACACCGTCTTTCTTTCCACCCGGCACTTCTTCCATCGCGTTTTGGCGGTCACGCAGCTTCAGAGGATCGATCACGACGAAATCGAGGCGAACATCCTTTGGTTCTACGAGAAGATGGTGGGCGGATTTCTGGCTGCCAAAAGCCTGATTCCCCCAAGAAACCTTGTCGAGGTTCGCTTCGAAGACTTCGAGGCCCACCCGATGGCTGAGATGCGACGCGTCTACGATTGCTTGGAACTACCCGGTTTCGACGCGGCCGAGTCTCGATTCCGAGACTACTTCGCCTCGCTGGCGGGTTACGAAAAGAACCGGTATGATCTCGACGAGGATGCCGTCGGCAAGGTGGAAAGACACTGGCAATTCGCCGTCCGGCAGTGGGGCTACGAACGTCCGCCCACACGCGACAACGCCTTCCCCGGCACGAATCCTTGTTGAGATGCAATCATGCTGGATTTCCTCTCGGGCATCGACCAGAGCATCGCACGCCGATTCCAGTTCGATTACATCCTCTTCGACGCCGTCTTTCTCGCCCTGTTCGTCGCCCTCTTAATCTGGCGAAAACGCCATGCGCCGCTTGCGGCCGGCGTCGTTTGCGGGATTCTGATCTATTTCATCGACGGCGTTGTCTGGTATGCCGCCGGCGTCCGGGAATACGGCATCGCGGCCCCCTGGATGAAACACCCCGTGGACTTCATGATGGATTTCAGCTACGGGGTCGTGGCGTTCGGCTGGATGTGGATCGCGTTCGAGAAAAGGAGTTGGGCGGATCTGGCGTTTTGGACGGCATTGGTTCTGGGTGGTTGGCTCGCCGTGCCGATGCTATCGTCCTGGGTGCCCTTGAACGACGAGCCTGTCATGACCGTGCGGCACATNNGCCAGGTCGTGTTTCAGATCGGCGCGGTGGCGGCCGGATACGCGATTCTGGTCGTTCTGCGATATGACGTCCGTACTATTGTCTATCTGTTTGGCGTCGGCTGCATGTTGGGTTTCATGATGGAGTTGCCGTTGTTGATCGCGGGCATCCGTCCGACAAGCCTCGATTTGCTGGTTTATGAAACGTTGATTCTCTTCAACCAGGGCGTGCCCTATCTGTTTGTCATCCGGGACAAGGTTCTACAGCGGCGACCCGACAAAGGCACGGAGACAAACCAATGATGACGAGAGTACAGCTATTCGATTGGTCCTGGAACGAACCGACCTTCTATTGGTCGTTGCTGGCGATTTGGGTCGCCTTGGGCGCGGCATCGTTCGTCGCGCTGCTGCTGACGCCGGCTCCCTACGGGCGGTTCGCTCGCTCGGGCTGGGGCCCGCGACTCAACCCCAAACTCGGTTGGATTCTCATGGAAGGCCCCGCGGCGGTCGTCTTCTTCCTGTTCTTCGTCGCGTCGGGCCGCACCGATCCCATGTCGATTGTTTTTCTGCTGCTTTGGCTGACGCACTACGTCTACCGCGGCTATGTCTATCCGTTGCGTCGGCGCGGCGGCAGTGGCGTTCCGTTGTTCGTGGTTCTCAGCGCGTTCGCTTTCAACGTGACCAACGGCTACTTGCAGTCGCGTTATCTCTTTCACTTCGCGCCGCCCTATCCGGTGCGGTGGTCGGCCGGCCCCTGGTTCCTCGTCGGAATTGCCTTGTTCGCCGCCGGCTGGCTCGCGGTTGTCTGGACCGACAACGCCCTGCGGCAACTCCGCGGCCGGGACGACGGCCAAGGTTACACCATCCCCCAGGGCGGGCTGTTCCGCTGGGTCTCCTGTCCCAACTACCTCGGCGAAATCATCGAGTGGACCGGCTGGGCACTGCTGACGCTCTCCCCGGCCGGGGCCGCCTTCGCCTTCTGGACCGTCGCCAATCTTCTGCCTCGCGCGCTGGCCCACCAGCGATGGTATCGCACGCATTTTGCCGACTACCCACCCGATCGCAAGGCGTTGATCCCCTATCTGCTGTAGGGTTTCTGGTAAAATCTATCGATTATGCCGAATCTAACGGCACGTCGGTGTCGATCTTACCCAAGAGTAGTATGTTCGAAATATACCCCCCTTCGTGGGGTAGTCCTGGGTTAACCACGAACTTGCCCTGGCAACGTACTGTGCTCGACACTAGCCCGAAGCGCAAGCGAGGATGAATCGCTTCCGAACCCTTGCTTGCGCTTCGGGCTAGTGTGGCCTTGTGAATACTCCGGTCAATACCACGGCTCGCTCCAGCGTTTCTCTTCTTACTCGAACCATGGAGACTCCATCATGTCTTCGATTCGCACGATGCTCTGCCTGACATGTTTCGCCGTCGGTTTCACCACGACGTTCGCTCGTGGCCAGGCGGTTCCCAGTCCGGCCGGTAGCTATGACATGCAGGTGCGTCTCGCCACGCTCGAGCAAGAGGTCATGATGCTCAGAAACCAAGCGACGACCCCCTCGACGTGCGCGTCGCCCTCGCCTCAAGGCTGCGTGGCTTCGTGCGACACGGCATGTGGACAGGTCTATGCCGGGTTCGAGTTCCTCTTCGTCAAGCCGCACCTCAAGGAATCGTTCGACGCCACGAGCACGAACCTGCTCACCGGCGTCATGACGCTCATTCCCTACTCGTTCGAGTACGATCTCGCGCCTCGCGTCTGGCTCGGTTTCGAGACTCGCACGGGTTTGGGCGCCCGTGCCCGCTATTGGCAATACGACCACCGAGATAATCCGTTGACGCTCGTTTCCGACCCGACGACGATCGTCAGCGCCCAGTCGATCACCGTGATCATTCCCGACAACCTGACCAGCACCGCCCCCGGCCAAACGCTTCGCACGTCCGCCGGTCTCGAAGCCCAAACGCTCGACGTCGAGGCGACGCAGTCGCTCTCGATCGGCCGCGTTGACGCCGTCGTGAGCGGCGGACTGCGCTACGCCAAGTTCGAGCAGAACTTCGGCGCGATGCTCGCCGATGACGAATCGATCCTCGGGCAACTCGCCTGGCTTCGCCGTTTCGAGGGCGTCGGCGTTACGGTCGGCGCGGAGTTCCGCCGGCCCTTGGGCAACTCGGGACTCAGCGCTTTTGCGCGCGGGCAAGGCGCCTTGCTCTTCGGCTCGAAGGATCTCGAGCGGGTCGACTACGCCGCCCTGCCGCCGGTCGTCCGTCTCGAAGACGCCGACGAAGTCGTCGGCATGGGCGAAATGGAGATCGGCCTCGAATGGTCGCGCAAGCTGGCCCTTGGCGACCTGTTCGTCCGCGGCACGTACGGCGGCCAGTTGTGGACCGAAGCGGGCGCCCCCACGCTCACTTTCCTGGGATTCGAGGGTTTCGGCCTGTCCCTGGGATTGGCCCGATAGATCGGCCGACGAGGGACGAATCGCGTTTGCTCGAAGCCTCATCGGTGAGAGTCGTCCAAGAAGAACGCCGCCGGCGATGTTTCGCCAGGCGGCGTTTGTGTGGAGGCGGTGGGTCGGACCTGGAATCTCAGGGACGCGAGGAGTCGAACCGCATCGAACCCGCATGTTGCAACGCGAGCCGCTCTTCCGCGAGGATCAAAATGGGGATTCTATATGGCCCTTATCCGATACGACCTGGGCTGCTTGTTCATCGGTCACGGAGGCTGACTTCCTCGGCGAAGTATTTGGCTGTCAGTTCCTTGCCGGTCGCGTGTTCGACGAATTCGGGCCAGGACCATTTCGAGCCGGGGAAGAAGACTTTTTCCTTCATCGACTGGCCGAGGGTCGGTTGTTCGTAGAACGGTTTGGAGTCGTCCTTGAGCAATGTGCCGCGAACCTGTGCCGCGAACAGCTCGCCGAGCATGTAGTTGTGGTA
>DOEZ01000375.1:5050-5519 GCA_003532715.1 Planctomycetaceae bacterium | reverse complement strand
TTCAAATCGCCGTCGGGATTCTCGTACAATGCCTTCTCGAAGTGGAGCATGACAAGCGTCCAGCGAGCGAAGATCAACTGTTCGCGCCGCCGCTGCTCGCGAACGGCCGGGGCGACCGCCTCGACCCGAGACCGATCGCCGCCAGCGTGGCTCACGATCCACTCGGGTGTTTTGGCGAGCGCCCCGAAGAGCATGGCAATGCCCTCGGTCGTGAAAGCGTGGGCCGGCTCGCGGAGATTGTAGGGGAGCGAGTAGTCCATGTAGTAGTCGTAGACGGCGTGACCCTGCTCGTGGAGCATCGTGTCCATCCATTCGGCCGTCGGCTTGATGTTGCACAACGTCCGAACGTCGCCCGCCCGGTCGATGTTCGTGCAGAAGGCGTGTTGGTCCTTGCCGGGCCGCTCGAACAGGTCGCTCTTGGTCAAGATCGGCTCGATCGGCAGGCCGATTTGGGCGTAGAATTGTCGCG
>DOEZ01000375.1:0-5024 GCA_003532715.1 Planctomycetaceae bacterium | reverse complement strand
TTCATCTGTTTGAACGGCTCGTTGGTCTGCGTCTCGAGCTCGCTGAAAATGGCCAGCAGTCGCGCGGGGTCGTGCTCCTGCAGGCGAATCTGCATATCCCAGTAGTCCGAATAACCCAGCTTTCGAGCCGCACGGTTGCGGACTTTGGCTAGTTCGACGATCTTCGGGCCGACCACCTCACCGACCTGCTTCAATCCGTCCCAGTATTTGCGCCGCGTCTCGCCGTCGTTTTCCTCGGCCAGCAGTTCGAGTAGATCGTTGTTCGTGTACTCGCGGCCGTCGACCGTCGCGCGATGGGTATTCATCAACCGCTCGATTTCGGTCGACAGAATGACCATCTCCTGGAGCAACTCGGGCGGCAACTGGTTGGCGGCAAAGGCCAGCCGGGCCATTTCGAGCGACCGCCGGACGGTCGGCGCGAGTTGATCGCCTTGCTGGAGCAGATCGCACACATTGCGAAATGCGTCGGGGTCGCTGTGATACTTGCGAAGCGCNNCCGACTTGTCGAAATCGGCCTGTTGGCCCGAGTTGGCCGCCGCCCAACTGGCGAGCCGGGCCTCGGTTTCGAGCTTGGCCGTGTCGGCCAGGTACTTGTCGAGAAACTGCTTCGCCTTGGCTCCGACGTCGTCCGACGACGACTCGTCGGCTGAAGAGAGTCGCGTAACGCTCAGCAGAAAAACGACAAAGAACAAAACTGTGAGGAATTTCATGAGCAGGCTCCCGGGATAGTGGAAAACGGGCGGTGAGACTCGGCTGAAATCGTGCCCCGCATGGATCAAGGATAGTCGATGGGACGGCGGCGGGCAACCAGGGTCGAGCGCTACTTTCGCGGAGCGAAAGGCGGCTATCGGGGCTATTTGCGTTCGCAGGCCGACGACGATCCGTGAGCGGTTCTGTTTTTCTTGCGTTGTTTGCTCCACCCGGCGATGGCGGCGGCTGCCGAGTAAGTGATTACAATCATTAGCGGCCCGCGCATTCTCGGGTCGCTCCAATAGACGGCGTGGACGCCGGTCATCGCCGCAGTCAGCAACGTCGCCCACAACCAGATTCCGTTGTCGAACCGGCCGCGAAGACCGCGCCACGCGCCAACGGCGGCCAGCAGGAAGACGGCCAGATACCACGCGCCGACGATCCAGCGAATCGCCGGCGAACCTTGACGCGGCGCGAGCGCCCAAAACCGACCGATGCGCATCACGCACGAGTAGGCGAAACGCCCCGGCTCGCCGCGAATGTTCGCCCACGCCTCGGCATAGGCGCGGCGGTCGGCGGCCAACTCGTCGGCCGGGTCGGCGTGGTGGGCTTTTCCGCCCCAGACCGGTCCCAAGTCGCGAGCATCCCAAATCGAGCCCCACTCGCCATGGCAGAGGTGTTCGTAGAACGCGGGGTTATTGGCCAACAGCAACGTGTATCCCCCGTGGGTCGTCGCCACGATCGGTCGGCCGAACTGGAGCTGGTTTCGGATCGTCCAAGGCAGAAGGGCCATCGCCACGGCCGCGACAAACGCTGCCGTCGAAGAAAATCGAGGCCCGACGAGATTAGACCGAGCCCCGACCGTTAGGGAAGGGGCTGGTGCGTCCGCTTCGTGACGGGCGCGGCGCGGTTCTTGCATGGCGCGCCAACAGAGCAACAGTGCGGCCGCACATAGCGCCGCCCAGAGGAGCAATTCCGGCCGACACAACCCGCAAAGCCCCAGCGCCGCGCCAGCCGTTGCCGCGCGAAACACCCCCGGCCGCTCGGCCAGCCGAACCAAACAGGCCAGCGCCACGGCGACCAACAGCGCGGCCAGCGTTTCGGTCATGACCAAAGTGGACTGGTTCAGGAGAATCGGGTCGCAGGCGACCAGCGCGCCGGCCACCCAGGCGCAGCGGCCCAATCCGCAGCGTCGCGCGATCCACCACGCCAGGGCGACCGTTGCCAGTCCCCACGCGACGTGGAGCGCGCCGATGGCCCACGTGGCTTGCGGCTCGCCCAGCGCGACACACGGGACCAGCGCCAGCGGATACAGCAGCGGGCGAAACGCGGTCGGCCGGTCGCCCTCGCCAAAAGTGCCGTGTTCGACCAGGTTCCGAGCCAACGCCCGATAGCCGTCGGGATCGTCGACCAATGCCCCCGGCATGAAGCACAAGACGCCGACGCGAACCACCAGTGCGAGAAGCAAGAGCAACGCCAGTTCGGGCGGCACTCGCGGTTTCGTGGCTGTGGCGGGCGTGGTCTTCATCGACTACTTCGTTTCTGTTGCGGAAACAACCGAACGGTGGGGCGATTGCAGCAAGACTTGTCGGCAAATCGCGAATTCTACGGGAAAACTTGCTGCAATCGCCCCACCCTACTACTTTTCGTTACACAGCGCGGCTGGAAGCCGCGTCCACGGTCACTGTTGCAACGAGTAGAGCAGCACGTTCAGGGCGATTCGGGCCGCGTCTTCGTGCGTGTAGCCTTGGCACTCCAACGATTTGTGTTTTTCCAACGCGCAACTGATGTCGTAGGGCGAGAAGATCACGCCCCAGCGGTCGCCCATCTTGATTCCTTCGAGCACCGGGGCCACCTTGCGTTTGTCGGCGCGGATCGGTCCCTTGTCGTCGGTCGTTTGCGGATCGTAGCGCGTGACCTTGTCCTTCGCCAGATCGAACCCGCCGTACGCGGCCGTCAGCAGCCGGTCGTTGTCGGCCAGTCGTTCGAGCTTTTGGTCGGGGAACACGGCGGCCATCTCGCGACGGAACGACTCGGTGAAGGCCGTGCTCGCGCAGATCGAATCGGCCATCAACATCCCGCCGCGCTCGACGTACTCGCGCAGCCGCTTCTGCTCGGCGGCCGTCAGCCGGAACGCCGTCCGGCCGTGCATGAAGATCAGATGGTAGTCGAACAGCGCGTCGTCGGTCAGGTTGATCAGACGCTCCTCGGTGACGGTGCGTAGATTCAGTTCCTTCTCGGCCTTTTCCAGAAGGTTGACTAGCGCGCGGGGCGCGGCGTTGCAACCGCCCGGGTGGCGAATCTTGGCCATGGCCAGTTGGCCTCGGACGGCCGTGGTCGAAGGGCCGCCCGCGTCGATCGTCGCGGGAATCTCTTCCTTGAATTGCAGCTCGCGATTCGTGGCATAGGCCAGGATGTTAACGCCAAGCGACTGGGCCGCCTGGATTTGTTCTTTCACGGCCGCCGGATACTCCGTCTCGCGCCCGGGCCGCGACAACTCCCAGAGACACGAAAGCGACGGCCGCGGTGTTGCGGGCGGATCGGGCGGCGCGTAGACGACGCTCGTCCGGCAGCCGAAGTCGATCCCCAAAAGGGGCCGCAATTGCGACGGTTCGATCGTCTCCTCGGCACGCCAGATCGGATGGGCCTTGTCGAGCGGTTGCAGGCGGTACTCGGGCTCGGGAAAGACGCGGCCCATCAGGTCGCGAAAGCCCTCGTCGAACCCACGGCCCACGCAATCGGCCTCGGCCAGCAGGAAGCCGCCCCGATCGAGATACCCACGCAGCTTCTCGGCCAATAGCCGCCGGTCGGCCTCGGCCGGGGGCAACGGATTGCGGCTGCCCGAGTAGTAGATCACGGGCGACTGGATCAGATCGTCGATATCGGCCAGGTCGAGATCGACGACTTGCCACGTCATGTCGCGTTTCCATCGCAATTCGACATAGCGGGTCAGGTTGGCGACGTCGTTTCGGTGTTGGTTCCAGTCGTCGCCCGGCTGGTGTTGCGCCTTGGCGATCAGAACGGGCCAGCGGCCTTTCGACAGGAACAAGAGGGCGAAACTCGTCGCGATCAGGTCGTTCTTTTCGACGTGGTCGCGGCCGACCCAATAGTCGGGCACGACCGTTCGTCCGGCTGCGGCTTGTACTTCGTCGGCGTACCAGTTGAGCAATTGATCGGCCCCCTCGCGATACCAGTCGTGGCGGCCGATGAACCGCGCGGCCGTCATTCGGCCGACGCGTTCGACGCCGTAGAGGTAGTAGAGGAAATACATGTTGCCCGTCTGACCCGGATTGCGCGAGGCCGAGAAGTTGCGTTCGAGCCACCGGAGCCCATTGGTGACGGCGTCATCCTGGTCGGTCCGGCCTTGTTGGCAGCATCGGATTCGGCCGTCGGCGTCGACCGTGGCGCTGCTCTGGCTGACGGCGTCGTTGCAGATGATCAGCGAGGCGATTCCGGCGCACGTTCGGCCGCCGGTGGCTTCGCCTCGTCCGCCCGGTCCCGGGTCGAGCTTCTGGTAGCTCCACGATCCATCCTTGTTCTGGCAGCTCTCTAGATAGGTTTTGGCAAGTCGCCAGGTTCGCTCGCGGACCTTCGCGCCGGCCCGTTCGGCCTCGTGCAAGGCCAGAAGGGCAAATTGCGTGTTCGAGATATCGCCCGTGTCGCCCGCCGGATACGACCACGACCCCTTGGCATATCCCTGCGTGATCTGGTTCTGTTCGAGCCAGTTGACGTTTCGCTGGATCGACAGAAGATCCTTGGTCGGCTCGGCCTTGCAGAAGACCATGGTCTGCAGCGCGACGGAATAGGTCTTGTTAAACCGATTCGCGCGTAGCCAGGTCAATGCGCGGCGAACGTGGTCGTCGTCGGGGCCCGCGCCGGCGTAGAGAAGGGCCAAGGTGCAGAGGCCGGTAATCCCGGCCGGAACGGTCATGAACTCGGACCAGCTTCCGTCGGCGTTTTGTTTCTTTTTGAGATGACTTGAGCCGTTGGCCAGGGCCTTGCGGACGTTTTCGGCGGTGACCTCGGCCCGCAAAGTCGGCGTAATCGACCCAAACAGCACGGCGGCGGCGGTCAGACTGATAACCGTGAGCCTCATCGCGGTTCTCCGAGGTCGAAAACACCCGACATCTTGATCATAACTATTGTACAATTAACGAGTTATGTTGTCGCCCCGGCCGATTGGGGGTTATCCCCGAGTCGTCGTGGCCGTATAGTCGTTGATGGGTCGTTCGCGGCCGCGCGAGCCTTATCAGACAATATACCGCGCCGGCCGGGACGCGGTTGGGATAGTCGCCTTTCGCTCCGCGATAGTAGCGCTACTTTCGCGGAGCGAA
>DOEZ01000469.1 GCA_003532715.1 Planctomycetaceae bacterium | reverse complement strand
CTTCCAGTCCAAGCCCACCCATTGGACTTCCCATTGGACTTCCCATTGGGCCGCCCATTGGGCCGCCCATTGGACTTCCCATCGGGCCGCCCATGCCGCCCGCCGACCCGCCAAACATGCCGCCCATGCCGGGCGCGGCGGTCGCCTTATCGGGGTTGATCTGCAATTGCACGACTTCGACCGGCATGGCCGCGTTGGCGCACTGGACGAGCAGGTCCGGAATCTTTCGCTGGTCGATGACCAGTTCCATGCGAATAGGCATTCGCCTGAATTGCTTCTGGTTCTGCGCTTCCTCGGCGGAGAGAGGGGTCAGTTTTTCATCCTTCACATACCGCCGGTCCCACAGGAACTCATCGGAATCGGCAGGNNCCCCCGCCGGTCCCATGGGGACCATCCCTTCCGCTCCCGGTCCCATTCCCATCGGTCCCGCTCCTGGTCCCATTGGTCCCATCGGGCCGTCGGTACCCGCTCCACTGGCCGCCGCTCCCGATGCGCCTGCGACCAGAGTCGGGCCCGTTCGCGTCGCGATCGAATCGGCCGCGTGTTTTCCGATTTCAAGCCATTCGATCCGCTTGATCGCCGCGCTGGATTGCGTCTTGGCGCTGCCGTTGGTTTCGCGAATGATGTTCAGCAACGCCTTGTAGACCCAGTAGTCTTCCTGAGCAAAACGAACGCGAAGCGAACTCGGGATGCTCGTCCACAGGAAGTCTTGTTCGATCTTGAACCGATCATTTTCGTTCCATTCGACAATGCCGGTCCTCTTGAGACCCGGCGTTCCGCCAAGGCCCGTCGGGCCCATCATGCCGGCTTCGGGGCCAAGCCCCGGAGCGGCCGTTTCACCCGGTTCGAGCGGTACCTCGCGTCGATAGTCGACGATTTCGAACAATCTCGGCAGCGCGGCCTTGATATAAACGCTGTATATTTCGCGATGATTGCGGCCAATTTCCTGCTCGGGCTTCAGTTGGCGGATCACATCGAGAAACTCCTGGCCCAATTCGCCCGGCCAGCGGTTGTCCTTCTTCTGTTCTCGATACAACTTGCGCCAAGCCAGGTTGTTCAACTTTTCCTGCTCCTGCCGGGCTTCTTCCGCCGCTTTGATGTGTTCCTCGTTCGGATGCTCCGGCTCGGTCGTGATCCGGGTTGTTTGCTGCCATTTGTCGACGATCGCCTTCTCCCGGCTGTCGTATTCGCTCTTCAAGCCGGCGACGGCCGCGACGAAAGACAGGATGCCAAGCACGAGAACCACGCCCAAGAGCATCCAAAAATGGTGCCTCTTGACCACGTCCCAGACGATCTTCAGCTTGTCCATTGCTTGGTCCTTCCACATCGATTCATTGCATCACCTATCGTTCGCGATCTCGGCGATCGCGATTCCGGAACGACGTCCGGGACGTCCTTCACCGCGCGACGCTCCCGATCAAAACGTCCCCGCGTCGATACCGCTCGCCCCATCCTGCTGTTTCTGCTCGTCCGCGTTCTTGTTTTCTAGCCGCTTCGTCGGCGGCGTGGGTTTCCACCAGAACTGAATGATGAAATCGGTTCGACTTACCGTCTCGCTCTTGTCCGACACTCCACCGCCCGCGGCCCCCACTCCGCCTGCTCCAGGCAGAACGACACCGCCGACGCCGCCGGCCGCCGCATGGGGGTCGGCGATTTGTTCCCGCTTCGGCGGGCTGCAATGGATCAGAACCGGGTAATGGATGCCCAGATCGTCCATCGTCACCAGGACATCTTCCTGCCCTTCTCCGTCAAGACCGTCTTTCTGCTTTCCGACGGCGGGGAACTGCAATTGGTGGTCCTCGAGTCGCGTCAGGAATTCTTCCTTGAGATAGCGCGCGCCGCCGACGCCTTCGTCGGCCGATTTCGGATTGTGGTAATGATAGCCGCTCAATTGCACGACCCAACCGGGGCCCGACGGCCCCGAGACGCTCCCCTCGGCGGGCGCCGTCGCCGGCATCGGTTCCGGCATTGGCGTCTCGGCGAGCAACGGCATTCCGGCCCCAGGCCCGCCGACCACCTCGGCCGGAGCGGCCGGCATGGTCTCGCTTGGCGCGGCGGCATCCGTAGCGGCGGTCTCGGATCCACCGACCTTCGCTTTCATCCGTTCCGAGAGCGGTTCGTACTTGTCTTTCACTCCTTCGAACCAGCTCGAAAAATCCTCGACGGACTGGACCACCATCGACTCGATGTGCAACTCGTTGCGTTTTTCGATCGGCTTGGCAAAGCGATCTTGCGGCGAAGCGCCGGCGTCCAAGCGATCCCTGGGCAAGCACTCGTTGATCGCCCGCATCAGTTCGAGCCAGATAACCCGATTGTCGACGTTGCCCACCAGGTGCTGCGCGGTCTGGGCGACCTCGTCGAACGCGGCTTTGGCTCCGTCGAAGTCCTGTTTCATTTTCGACGAATAGCCGATCGCGTCCTGCATTTCGCTTTCCGACCTTTCGAACCGGCTCTGGGCGACCGTGTTCAGCGCGAGCGAATTGCCCGCGTAGGCTATCGCGCAACCCAAGAGCACCACGGCGGCCGACGCCAACGCCCACGGCTTCTTCGAGCGGATGAAGCGGTCCTTGACGATTTCGGGCGGAAGCAGATTCGTCTTGAGCGTGCCTCGCCCGAGGCCGAGTCCCTGCACGGCCAATCCGTAGGCGACGCCGAAGCAGAGCAGGTTCTCCTTGAACGCCGGCGCGCCCGTCACCTCGGACCCGGTCAATCGCTCGAACGATTCGAGACGCACGACGTCCAGACTCAGACTCTGCGATAGATAACGCCGCAGGCCGGGCATCTTCATCGCGTTGCCCAACGCCACGATCCGCTCGATCTTCGCGTGACGATCGATGCTCGTAAAATAGCCGATCGAACGCTGAATCTCGGTCAGAAGGTCGTTGAACACGGGGCGCATCGCCTGGAACAAAGCCCGCGGATCGGGCGCCGACGCCGCGTTGCACTTCAAGTGCTCCGCCTTGGCGAACGTCAGCTTCAATTCCTTCGTCAGCGCCTTGGTGAAGTGATTGCCGCCCAACGGAATGCTCCGCTGCCAAACGCGATGGCCGTTGGTGACCACCAGATCGGTTGCGTCGGTGCCGAGCGACAGAATCACCGTCGAGGCGGGAGGATCGTCCGGATCGTATTCCTCGGCCGTCGGCGAGCCCTTCATCTGGTCGAATAGAAGGAAGTTGTACAGCGCCAACGGCGTCAACTGAACCACGTCGACCTCGATGCCGACGTCGTCGAACGGCTCCAGATTGCGAACCANNTCGGTCTCCAGAGCGAACCCTTCTTCCTCGGCGCCCCCCATCCGCTGATAGTCCCAAATCACGTCGTTCAGATCGAAGGGTATCTGTTGACGCGCTTCGTAACGCACGATGTCGGGTATCTTCTTCGATTCGACCGGCGGCAGTTTGATAAAGCGGGCCAAGCCGTTCTGACCGGGGACCGAAACCGCCACGCGACAGCCCTGGACCGAGTTGCGCGAGAGGAATTGGCGCAGCGCGTCGCGAATCAACTCAGCCGGCTCCGCGCCGGGTTGGCTGAGGATTTTTGGATAGGCGATAAAATCGAACGCCTCCGCGACCAGTTGGCCCGGTGTGTCCGACGCACGACACCGGATTGCCTTCAGGGAACTCTGACCAATATCGATTCCCCAAACGGCATTATTTGCGGCCATTGCGCACTCCTCTCTCTGTTCCTCCGGAGCGGAACGATGGGCAAGTCTCAATTAGCATGGCAGATAAGCCCCGGCCCGTCTCGGCATTTCGAGATCAGAAATCACAGGCGACGGCCCGGGTAGGATTCCTAGCCTCTTCCACACATCTATGTTATCGTGATTGAGGCTGTTTTGTCAACAAAAACCCCCTCAGCGGTAACATATTCACCCACATTGGGGAGAATGGGCTTTCCATGAAGCTCGGCCATGTCGTCATTCTTCTGCCCGTCGCGGCCCTCGAGGACCTGTCGCTCGTCCAGGACCGGGACGAGACGAGGTCGCTTCTGTCGGCCTGGACCGTTCCGTTCCATCCGGCCGTTCTGACATCCGCGGGCAAAATCCCCCATTGGGAGTGCTTGGATTATTTCACCGTTCGCGACGCGGCGGCCGAGTCGCTCCTACTCGTGCCGACGATCAACGACCCCGCGGCCGAGGACGGGCCGATCGGCGAGGCCATCCAGTCGGGAGCCCTGGTCCTTCGAGATCTGTCCGATCGGAAAGTGGCCATCGAAACGGTGCTGGCGGCCGTCGATCCGCGGCCGGGGGACCTGCCCTTTGACCAGCTCGACGCCGAACTGGTGGCCGATTGTCTGGCCGTCGGCTACTGCCACCTTGTGGTCGAGCTGTTGACCCACCGGCGCAGCTACATGGGGAGTCTCAACTCCCATGCGTTCGGCGAGGCCATGCTGCGCGCCGCCGAGGCGGTCATGCAAGGTCGTTCCGAGGACGCTCGCGACGGCATCCAAGAGGCTTTCGACACGCTGGCCCAAGCTCGCGAGGATTTCTTCCTGACCGAAACGAGCCTGCTCGACCTGACGCTCCTCGCCCCGGGCATCGCGTGCGACACGCTTCGAGCGGATCTGGCCGGCGAATTCCCGACCAACGTACTTGCTTCGGGCCGGTCGCTCGAAATGCTCGCCCACGAGCATCCCGCGACGCTCGACGCGCTGCGAACCGCCGTGGACCGGAAAACGGCCGAAGTCGTCGGGGGCGAGTTCGACGAGAGCCCGTTGTCACTGATGACGCCCGAGTCGATTCTGGCCAATTTCGTTCGCGGGTTGGCCGCCCATGAGGCGCACTTGGGCCGGCGGCCGGTCGTTTTCGGCCGGCGACGATTTGGGTTGGCTCCGATCGTGCCCCAGATTCTCGAAAACCTCGGTTTCACGGCGGCGATCCATTTCACGCTCGACGGAGGGCGATTCCCGACGACCACTCACAGCAGAATCCTTTGGAAAGGCGACGGGGACGCGACGCTCGAAACACTCTCGCGCGTTCCCGCCGACGCCGCCGACGCACGCCCCTTTCTGCGATTGCCCGAGGTCTTGGACGAAGCCGTCGACCTGGACCACGCGCCGACGATTTGCTTCGCGCATTGGCCGGGGCAAGGGAGTCCGTGGTACGACGCCTTGCGTCGCATGAGCCGATACGCGCCGGCCGTGGGACAGTTCCGAAAACTGACCGCCTATTTCGAAGAAACCTCGACCCTCGGACAACCCCAGACGTTCGATCCCGACGGATATCGCTCGCCCTATCTGGCCGAAGCGGTCGAAAAGGGCCAGGCCGATCCAATCTCGCGATGGGTTCGCTACCACGCCCGGCGAGCCGCCTGCGAGGCAATCGGCGGGCTGACGTGCATGACCCATCTGGTCGAACCATCTCCGTCGCCATCTCCGTCGCCGTCGCCGGTCACGACGTTCGACGAGATTCGCCGCGACATCGACGACCGGGTCGATCGCGTGGAGAACGATTCGCCCGACGCCGCCGCGCGACTCGACCAACAAATCGACGACGCACTCGGCGAAGCGGCCCGACGCATGGCTCGGGCGCTCGCGGGCAAGCCGGATTCGGCTCCCGCCGGCCGGCTCAGCCTCAATCCGTGTTCATTCGGGCGACAAACGGCAAACGTCGAGATTCCCGGCATGGGATTCGTCTGGGTCGATCCGAAAGCAATGGCCGAACAACCGGCCGACGAGCCGACCATCGCCAAAAAGCTCTTCCGGCGTAAGAACCGGCCGCGGCCGCTCATGGCCGAGGAAAACGTGCTGCGAAACGACCTTTTCGAGGCGACTCTCGACCCGACGACCGGGGCGATTCACGCGATTCACGACTATCGAACCCGTGGCAATCGGCTGGCCGTGCAACTGGCCCTGCGGATGCCCGAGGCCCGCGGACCGGATGACGACGAAACGGCCTACACGATCATGGCGGCCGAACGGATCGAGGCCGAAAACGACGGACGCCGCGAGGGCCGGCTGGTCGTCGGCGGCCGGTTGGTCGACCGGCGTGGAAACCGCGTGGCGGGATTCGTCCAAACGCTCGTGGCCCGTCGCGGGTGCCCCGTGCTCGAAATGGACGTCGAACTGCAGCCGGACCAGGAGCCGGGCCCCGACCCGTGGCGGTCGTACTACGCCGTTCGTTTCGCCTGGGACGATGCGTCGGCCGAGTTGCATCGGAGCGTCAACCTGACGAGTTGGCCGACCGAGGCGGACCGATTCGAGTCGCCGCAGTTCGTCGAAATTCGCAACGAGCGACGTCGAACGACTTTGTTGACCGGCGGGTTGCCCTATCATCGGCGATTCGGGTTGCGAAAGCTCGACTCGCTGCTGATCGTTCGCGGCGAGACCGCGCGACGATTCCGTCTGGGCATCGGCATCGACCTGCCGCATCCGATCGCGGCGGCGGTCGATTTCCTGACGCCCCGACTCGCGGCCATCGAGTCGCCGCGTCCGCCGCGCGATTCGGGCTGGTTGTTCCACGTCGACGCGCCGAATGTGCTGGCAACCGGATGGGAGCCGCTCGTTCACGAGGGTCGGCTCGACGGGTTCCGCGTCCGACTGCTCGAAACCGAGGGACTCGGCACGCGGCTGCGACTCCGTTCGTTCCGATCGCCCCGCGCCGCCCGGCAAACCGATTTTCTGGGCGAGACCGTGCAGGAACTCGAAATCGAAGCCGATTGGGCCGCCGTGCGGCTCAAGCCGCGCGAGTGGACGCAAATCGAAGTGGACTGGGCGGCTTCCGGTTGAAACGGTCGCCGACGCATAACGAGAGAAATCGCCCCGATGTTTCGGAAAAAGGGGAAAGGGGAAAAAGGGGAAAGGCGTTGAGTGACGTTAACGTCACCCAGTACAGAAACCCAATGAGTTTTTCCATTTCCCCCCTTTCCCC
>DOEZ01000265.1 GCA_003532715.1 Planctomycetaceae bacterium | reverse complement strand
CCGTCCGGGCTACGGGCTGGGGTTGCACGCGCTCTCGCTGCGGAAGGTCGCCTTCGAAAACATGGATCAGTACTTGACGCAAACAGGTTCGAACACGGAAGCAGATTGAGCCTCATGGCCTCGCAAACCTCGCGCCGCGATTCGCCGCATCCCGATTCCCAGTCGCGAACGGCGATCGGCCTGTCGATTGGCTCGTCCTGCCAGACGCTCAAGGCGGCCCTGGTGGAAGCGACGGGGCGCGGACTCCGGATGCAAGCGACGGTTCGCGCCGTGGTTTGCCTTCCGCCCGAGGAATCGCGCGGCACCCTGCAGAAGCTGGTCCGCGGCGGTGGAACCGAAGCCTCGGTCGAGACCCTAAGCCAAGCACGGATCGAATTGGCCGAGTGGGAGGTCGAGTCCGTCCGAAGACTGTGCGAGGAGTCGGCCGTCTCGGCCGCCCGAGCGTTGATTGTCGGCATCGACGACCCGGGGGTGTGGTGCGCGACCAAGCCGCGACCCACGTACTTGTCGCTCGGCGACGCGGCGCGAGTCGCCGAGGCGACGGGAATCAGCGTCGTCGACGCCTTCGCCGCGCGCGATCTGGCCCAGGGCGGCCAGGGCGGGCCCATCGGGGCGCTGCCCCTTTGGATTCTGTTGCGGCACGCGAGGGAAAACCGGCTGTTGGTCGACTTGGGACGCACCACGCGGGTGAGTCTGCTGCCCGGCGACTCGTGCTCCTTGGCCTCGTCTCGCATTCTTTCGTTCGACGCGGGGCCGGGAGTCGCGCTGCTCGATCAACTCGCGACCCGGTTGACCGGGGGACGTCATGTGTTCGATCCGGGAGGCCGGTTCGCGGTTCAGGGCCGGCGGATTGGGCCTCTGTTCGATCATTGGCTTGCCGATCATGCGTTCAGCCGGACCTTGCCTTGCTGGCATCCGCGGGGAATTCGCCCCGATCGGTTTCTCAACGATGCGGTGCGCATGGCCGTCGAGGAGAACTGGTCCGTGCAGGACATGCTTTGCACGGCCACGCATCTGATTGCCGAGGCCGTTTCGCTCGCCGCGCGCGAGCGGCTCCCCAGCGATCTGCCGCTCGATCGACTCGTGATTACGGGCGGCGGACAACACAACGGCCTGTTGTTGCGAGAGATCGGCGCGAGATTGGATCGCATTCCGCTATCGCGGGTGAGCGAGTTGGGGGTTGTCGACGAGGCACTCGAACCGGCTTGTTCGGCCATTCTGGCCCTGTTCCACCTCGACCAGACGCCGGGCAACGTCGGCTCGGTGACGGGGGCCGAGATTCCTCGCGTCCTGGGTCGTTTGACCCCCGGCTGCCCTCAGAACTGGCAGCGGCTCGTCCATCAAATGACGGGCGTTGAAGCAACGATCCGTCCGCTACGCAGCGCGCTGCGGTAAAACACCGGCCCGAAACCGGAGGGCTGACTCGGCATGCAGCACCTCTACTGGGGTAAACTGGCTGGATTCCCCGCCATCGCTTCGGGAGAAAACGCCTTTCGCGGCGTCCATGGGTCCGCCGTGCGAGGTGAGTCGTAAGACGCCGATTGGCAACGATTTACGAGTTACCCCGGTACGATCGTTGGGGGCGGCATTATCGCGAAGATCGGTAAAATCGAAAAAAAGGTTTCTTTCGGCACAATCGGGAGCCGAAACCTAATATCAGACAGCAAAACACGGACAAGGAAGTTGCGCAGGGGGGTCCACGCAGCTTTCCGCTCGCGTTGTCCTTCGTGACAACAGTCCTTCCTACCCTTCTTCCCGCCGTGTTTTGTCAATGGACGTACTGGGAAAATCATTGGGTCCATTTCCGCCGGTGACCCACCGCTGGAAAGGTCTTTACAGGAGGGAAGGCATGCGACGTTTCTACATTGGTTTGGTGGTCGCCGCAACCACCGTATTGTTTCCGGTCTTTGCGTTGGCGTCGAATCAGGAGGTTGCCGAGCGTATCGCCGACAATCTTCGCGACGGTCAACTGCAGAACTACAAGATCGGCGTGAAGTATCAGAACGGCACGGCCTGGCTTCAAGGCCGGGTCACCACCGAGGAACAGCTTGGCGCGGCATTGGCCATCGTTTCGCGGACCGAAGGTGTCGAGCGTGTCGTCAATCGGTTGACAATCGGCGCGCCGGCTTCCGCCCAGTTGAGGGCGCCCGAGGGAACCTTGGCGCCCGAAAAGGCCGCCTATCAGTCGGCTCGCGGCACGGAACGCCATTCGGGGAACATGACCCGACCCGCGCAGCGCCTGCAAGAGGTCGTCGACGGCAACGGCGAGTACGAGTCGGACGACGATCAGGTTGATCGGTTGGCCGCATCGTACACGGCGCAACCGGCTCGCCCCACGGCGGCTTTCGTCTCGGAAGAGCCGGCCCCGGCCGCGCCGCGGCGGATGGCGATGCAGCAGTCGAATCGGCCGATTCCGGTGGCCTACATCGGAAGTGATCAGCCAGAAATGGTCCAGGCGGGAGCGCCGGTGCAGGCTTACTCGGCCCCGATGGCCGGTGGCGCCGCACCGGTTCGCTACGACCAGCCATGCATGCCGAGGTACGCATGGCCGAGCTACGCGGCCCATCCGAACTACGCCGCAGTGACCTATCCGAAGCAGTATTCTCCGACCGCGTGGCCGTTCATCGGCCCCTTCTATCCCTATCCCCAGGTGCCGCTTGGCTGGCGCAAAGTAACCCTGGAGTGGGATGACGGTTGGTGGTGGCTCGATTTCAAGGATTGCAAGCATTGATCGACGCGAGTTCGAGCAAACCACGATAAGAGTCAAAAAACCGACGCCCCCACTCCCCCGATGGAGTGGGGGCTTTTTGCTGGATGGGGCGGAATTACCAAATTATTCGGTCGATCCGGAAAAATCCGCAAGTCCGTCACATTTTGACACGATAAGTACACCAGATTGCGAGGTGTCCGAGATCGGATCTCGCGTGACGACTGCCCTTACCGGATGATGCACGTAGTCGGGCGGCACGAACCAAGCATCGACCGCACACGTACTTTTGCGGCGGATAGGGCCCAACGAGCGGCTCGCGTCGCGGCGGAGNNCATCCACGAAACTTCCCGAGGAAGTACTCATGTCAAACAGAACTGTTGCCTACTTCATGGCGGGACTAATGTTGGCCTCGCTGTCCGTCCTGACCGGCTGCGTTGGCTATCCTCTGCCGTATCAGACGGTCTACGGGCCGAACATGGCTCCGTTTGGTCCGCCGATTCCGGTGCCGGCCTACCTCCAGCAAGAGCTGGAAGACAAAGCCTATGAGCACGAACGCTATGAGCGCGTGCCGATCATGGGTCCGATCACGTCGGGCGGCGAAGCGCGAGCCCTCGATCCGCCGTCGGACGACCAGATCATGCGAGCCCTCGAGAAGGTGCATCAGACGAGAGGCGGCATTCCGTTTCTCCACACGACGCAACGCGACCGAGTTCGCATCGTGGTGGAACCCATTGCCGACTACGTGGACCCGCCTCGCGTGTACCCCTTGATCGGCCCGGCCCAACAGCACCACTGCCATTACAAGTGCATCGTCTACTACACGAATACGACTCGCGTGGGTTGGCCGCTTCCGCACACGATCACGGATGAGGACGCCCAGGAGGTGATCTACATCGACCACAACCACCTGCACATGGTGGGCAACGTCGACGGCGGTCCTGGAGCACCGTTCTGAGCCGGCCGATCGCCGCGAGGCGTCGTCTTGCCTTCAAAAATCCTACCCCAGTGGATTCGGCCGACTCGCCGGGCCCACTGGGGTCTTTCCACGTCATGGGGATATGCGAAATCAACCAGCCCAATCCGTTGTTGCCATGTTGATCCTGGCGCTGGCCGCGTCGGCGTCGCCGGCCGTCGGCGACGAGGCGGAGGACCAATATGCCGTGTCGGCTGGTCTCTACGCCCGGCAGCAATGGGACCTCGCGGCCGAGGCGTTTGGCGAGTTCGTCGCACGGTTTCCGAATCACTCCAAGGCGGATCCCAGCGTCTTCTTCATGGCCGAGGCGTTGCTGCAGCAACACGATTGGGAAAAGGCGTCGGCCGGGTTCGCCGAGTATCTTCGCCGTTCGCCCGACGGTTCCCACGCACGATCGGCGAGATTCCGTCTGGCCGAGGCGGCCTACCTGGCCGGTCGGCTCGATCGGGCACGCGACGACCTCGAAGCGTTCCACCGCGACCATCCCGACGACCCGCGGACCGTGCATTTGCTGGCCTATTTGGGCGAGATCGGCCTGGCCCGGGGCGACGACCAGGCGGCCGCCGACTTCTTTCGCCGGGCGAGGACCATTTCTCGCGACGGCCCCCTTCGCGATAACATCCGGTTGGGATTGGCCCGGGCGCTACAACAACTGGGCAAATCGAACGAGGCGGACGCTCTGTACCGCGAGGTCATCGCCGAGGGACCCGGCGCCGTTTCGGCCGAAGCGCGGTTTCGACTCGGAGCGTTCGAGCAGGCCCGCGGACGCCATACCCAGGCGGTGGCGACGCTTCTGCCGCTCGAAGAGAGCACTTCGGCGAGCGAGTGGCAGCTTTCGGGCCGACTCGTGCGCGGAGTGTCGTTGCGGAGCTTGGGGCAGCTCGATCAGGCCGCCGCGCTGCTGGGCAGCCTGACGGCCGATCCCCGGCTCGGCGCCGAGGCCCAGTACTGGCTCGCCGCCGTGTACAAGGACCGGCAACAATGGGACGACGCGGCCAACTTGCTCGTGGCCGCCGCCGGGCAGTTTCCCGAACATCGCTTGAACTCGGCCATGCGGGTCCAGGCCGGGCACGCACTGTTTCGCGCCGGACGAATGGCCGAAGCGGGCGAGCAATTCGACCATGTCTTGAACGAGGATTCGGCCGAGGACGAGTGGCTCGACGACGCGGCCATGGGCAAGCTGCAACTCGCTCAACTTGCCGGCGACCACGCCGAAATCGACCGGCAAGCAGAGCCTTTTCTCGCCCGCTTTGCGGCGAGCCCGCTGGCCGACGATGCGCGGCACGCCTGGGCTCGCTCGCTCGTGGCTCGCCGAGAATACGCTCGGGCTATCGAGTTGCTCGAAAAGCTGGCAGTCGCGAAACCCGACGACCGCGCCGTCTGGGCGCGAGCTCACTTGGCCGTCGGCCTGGCCAAGTTGGGCCGGTGGGAGGACGCCGATGCAACCGTGGCGATCCTTCTGGAACAGCATCCAGAGCACGGCGCCGTCGTTCCGGCCCTCGAACAGTTTGCCGAAACCGCGTACGAGTCTCGCGATTGGACGCGAGCCGAACAAGCCTTTCAGATGATCGTCGAACGGGACGGCGACAAGCCATCGGTCGACCGCGCGATCTCTGGGTTGGGCTGGGTGCGGCTCAACCGGGGTGAATGGAACGAGGCAGCCGAATGGTTCCAGAAACTTCTCGAACGAAAACCCGAGAAGCATCTGGCGGCCGACGCGGCGTGGGCCCGCGCGCATGCGTTGGAGAAGCTTGGCCGCAACGACGAGGCGTTGACGCTGTACCACGATGCGATCGACCAAAAGCCCGACGGCTCGCGGACGCCGAAAATCCTTCTTTCCGTCGCCCGATTGCACGGTCGGCTCGGGCAGAACGACCAGGCCGCCACGATCTACGAGCGTCTTGCCATGGAACATCCGGACGAGGAACAACTCGACGCCGTTTTGTACGAGTGGAGCTGGGCTCTCTCGGACCAGGGGAGCGACGACGAAGCGGCCGCGTGTCTCGAACGGCTGCATCGCGAGTTCCCCAAAAGCCGCTATTGGGACGACGCAACGTATCGGCTCGCCGAACGCGCGTTCGAGTCGGGCGACCACGAGGCGGCCGAACGTCTGATCGACGAGGTGTTGGCCGTCGGCGACGGGAAGGAAATCGAGCCGTACGCGCTGGCGCTGAAGTGGCGTGTCGCGGCCGCGCGACAGCGATGGGATGCCGTGGGCGCGGCGGCCCGGCGGCTGCTCGATCGGCACCCGGCCGACTCGTTTCGTCACGCCGCTCGATTCTGGCTTGCCGAGTCGCTCTACCGTCGCGGGGACCACGACGGCGCGGCCGACGTCTTCGAGTCGTTGGCCGAGGAAACGGGCGACGAAAACGAGTCGTGGCGGGCAATGGTGCCGCTGCGACGCGCGCAGATTGCCGCATCGCGCAAGGAGTGGCTCGACGCGCATGAACTCGCGTCGAGCATCGAGCGGGACTATCCCGACTTCGAGTGCCAACACGAAGCCGATTACGTCGTCGGCCGCGCGTTGGCGGCTCGAGCCGAGTTCGACGCGGCGCGCGACGCCTACCAACGCGTGATTCGTTCGCCGCGCGGCGCAAAGACCGAAACGGCCGCCATGGCCCAATGGATGATCGGCGAGACCTATTTCCACCAGAAGAACTTCGAGGCGGCGCTTCGTGAGTACCTGCGGGTGGAAATCCTGTACGCCTACCC